>JAISCC010000025.1 GCA_031265845.1 Treponema sp. | reverse complement strand
CGTATATATTAAAAGGGTGTGTTAATACAATATGAACGAGTTTTTTTTTGCGCCGCATAATGCGCCGCGTCTGGTTGACCGTGATGGCAATTGCGCCGTGACGCCGTTGTCATTGTTCCCCCCCCCCCCCCCAACTATCTTAACCTAACTTCTCATACTACAAAGACTAATAATCGCTCTACATATACAAACGCGCGTAAAACCGGCATAGCCGCTCCGTTGTCGCGCCGCGCCGTTATCTCATCGAATAAGGACGCTATCCTTTCGGATAAGACTCTTATCCTCTCGAATAAGAACGCTATCTTTTCGGATAAGACTCTTATCCTCTCGAATAAGGACGTTATCCCATCGGATAAGACTCTTATCCTGCCGAATAAGGACGTTATCCTGTCGGATAAGATCGCCGTCCGTTGGACGGCGGCATATATAACCACAAGAAAAAGGAGGCGCGTATGAGTTACATGCCTTCAAAAGAGGCGGAGTTTGTCGAGTGGAGCGAGAATCTTATCACCGTATCCACTGCGAACAAAACCGCGTGGAACCTGCCGGAAGACAAGCTGACGGAGTTGCGAACCTTGCATAACGAGGTCAAGACTCTCCATGAGTTGTGTCAAACCGCGTCCTACACGAAGCTGGACATGCAGGCGAAAAACGAGAAGAAAGGGCGGCTCATTCACCTTGAGGAAGTGTTCGTGCGGAACAACTTACAGAACAACGACGCGATGACGGACAACGGGCGGAAGGCGCTGAGGATACCGATTTACGATTCTACGCCCACTCCATTGCCCGCGCCGGACATGATCCCGGAGATCGAGGCGGAGACGCCGCACCCGCGGACGGTTCGAATCAAGTTTCGGGACGAGCGCGCGGCGCGGTGGGGCAAGCCGGAACACGTTCACGGGCTTGAATGCCTGTGGCTCATTTCCGGGAAGCCGCCCGTTAAGGTGAAGGAATTGCTTTACTCGGAGTTCGCCACGCGCAGTCCGCTGGATCTGGTGTTTGAGGAGGACGAGCGAGGGAAGAAGGTGTACTTCGCGGCGCGGTGGGAGACCGGGTCCGTGAAGAAGGGGAAGTGGAGCGACATATTCAGCGCGATTATCCCCTGACGCGCCACGGTCGGAGCCGCGAAAGGCGGTTCCACGCGACTAAAGGAAACTTGCCTGTATGGGCGGTTGCATAGAGAGTTAAACGCCATAAGCCTGAGATGTATGCGCGCGGCGGCAACGGCGTCGCGCACGTAAGGATTGGGTTTATGAAAACCAAACGTTTAACGGCATAGCTTTGCCAAAAACTAAAGGAGTAAGAAATGGCAAACAAAAAGAACGTGTCTGTTTTTTGGACATTGGGCTTGCTGGCTATTGGGCTGGCATTGGGAATGACGGTTATCGGGTGCGGTGGCGACGATGGCGGCGGCAGCGGCGGAGGCGGCAATCCGCTGGTAGGATCATGGGCTGACGATCTTGACAATCCTACCAGCTTTGTATTGTTTACCGCCTCAAAGATATATTATTCTACAACTTTGACACCAGCAACCGGTTCGACAAATACACCAGGCGGTACGGCAAATACCACCCAATACCTTCTGCCGATTATTCATAATACCCCAAATGAGCCGACCTATATACTGTCTGGCAATACACTGACGGTGAATAGTTTCTATCTGGATACTACTGGCGCGTCGAAGAATGTTACGTATACCAGGCGGGAAGGTTCCTCAAAAACCGGCATAGCGGATATTTGGATTCCGGCTGCTGCAACAGATGACACATACGAGCATCTGCTTTTCATTGCTGAAGGGAACAAAGTGTATTATTCACGAAAGGTTAACTGGAATTATGACAATTACGAGTATCGCGCCGCCGACAAGGAAGTCCGCTGGGCAAACTTGACTACCACTCCATCACCCGCGACAATACTGCCCTCCGGGAGTCTGTCATTTAAATTACCAGATCAAGCTGGAGTGCAGACATATAAGAAATCCAACGCTGATTTCTAGTTTGATTTTTGGGCGCTGCAAGTGGATTGGCGAATTGGCGTAATCGCGGTTGTCGCCGTCATACGCCGGCAAGCCCCTGTCTTTGACAGGGGCTTGCTTTTTTTTTGACATCCGCGCTTGTCCCTTATGAGCGGCGAAAACACACAGATCATTTCCGCTTCCGGTATGGACGCGGAAATAGGTCCCTGCCACGCCAAAGGCTTCGGCAATCGCCAGATGGCGGTCTTCCGCCCAACTCCGGGCATGTGGCTCTTGATGACGGCGGCAATGGCAAAATATTCGCATAGTCTGATTTAACGCCCCTTTCGCGCAATACCTGCGTATCCGCCCCCCTTCCGTGCGCTCACACGTCTTCAAACCTGACGCCCTCGCCCGCCGGAATGAACGCCCTGGCGCGGCGCCCTATAATCTTTTCTTCCCATGAGGGCGGCAGACCCGGACGCAACACTTTTTCCGAGCGGAGGCAGGCGATCATCTCTCTGGCGATAAGTTCCCCTTCCCGTATGTCGCAAAGCGCGTGGATGGAGCGGTTGGTGCGCGTGTAATTGGCTTCTTCCGAAAAAGCGAGCCGTTTCACGCCGTCTCCCAGGATCGCTTCCACTATGTCTTCGCCCCTTTCGCGCTTGATTTCTTCAAGCGCGGCGTGGGTTCCCCGTGAGGACGCCGCCGCCTCGGTCTCCCGTATGGCTTTCACCATCGCGGAAAAATCTTTTGGATCAAGGGCTATGGGATCGTCAAGTCCTGGGTCTTTCCGCGACAGGCAGAAATGCTTTTCAACAGCGGCGGCGCCCACGGCGGCGGCGACACTCGGCACAAGCGCCGCGTCCATGCTGTGATCGCTCACGCCGGTTGGTACGCCGAACACTGCGGAAAGGCTGCGCAACACGCGAAGATTGTACTCACGCGGCGGCGCCGGATAGGACGTGACGCAGTGAAGAAGGCAGACCGGCGCGTTTGAAAGCGCGGTCAGGGCTTCTTCTATATCGGATAATTTCGACACGCCTGACGAGAGGAAAACGGGCAGGTTGTATGACGCGATTTCCCGCAAAAGGGCCGTGTAATTGAGTTCTGGAGAGGCGATTTTCAACACGGCGGGATTTAGGGCGCGTACATCACGGGCGCTCCGCGCGCCGAAAGGCGTGCAGAGAAACAAAAGCCCTTTTTTTTCGACCGTTTCCTTCATCTCGGCAAAAAAATCAACCGGCATTTCCAGTTGTTTGAAACGGTCGTAAAGCGGCACCCGTCCGCCCGGAAGCGGCGCTTCGCCGGTATTGGGATGGAGTATCTCATCGGCGTACACCATCTGAAATTTAACGCAGTCCGCGCCCGCTTCGGCCGCGGCGTCTACGAGTTCGACCGCCTTCGCCCGATCCGCGCCATGCCCGGTGCCCAGTTCCGCTATGACGAGCGCGTGGCGCGCGCCATAGCTTTTATCGCCTATACAAAATTTTGTTCGCTGTTTCATGCCGCTATGATAGCATATGTCCGCGTGTTAGCGCAGGCGCCAGCCGCCTCAAATTTTTCAAATTCTTCTGGACATCTTTATGCTCTCATAGTATACTGTACTTGAAGTATGGAGGTGTCGCTATGACTCAAAAAGAATCTTTTGAACAAAGGAGAATAGGCGCGGTCATTCCAGTGGGAGCCTTGCGCGGAGAAAAGAGCGCCGGCGTGGGCGAATTTGCTGATTTGGCTGAATTTGCGCGGCTCGCCGTCAAGATGGGCATAGGGCTTATCCAGATTTTACCGGTGAATGACACGGGTTATGGAAGCTCTCCTTATAGCGCGCTGTCGGCGTTCGCGTTGCATCCTCTTTATATGAGAATAGCCGATCTGCCCGAAGCCGAAGGATTCGCCTCAAGAATCGAGGCTTTGGCAAAACAATTCGACAAAATCGCTCGTTTTTCGTATTACGCTCTACTAAAAGCCAAATTGGAACTGCTCTGGGACATATACGCCGCGCATGAGAAATCCATCGCGGCGCGGACATCGCTCGCTACATGGATAGAGGAAAATCCGTGGGTCAAGCCGTACGCCGTTTTCCGCAGGCTGAAACAGGCGAATCAGGAGAAAAGTTGGCAAGAGTGGAGCGATCACCGGAATGTCACGAAAGGAGAGGTAGACGCGCTATGGAACGATCCGGCGCTGAAAAAAGAGCATCTGTTCTGGGCGTGGGTACAGGAGGCTCTTGACAGCCAATTCCGCAAAGCCGCCGAAGCCGTGGCAAGCGCAGGCATATTGCTGGAAGGCGATTTGCCTATTCTGATAAACGACGATTCATGCGATGTCTGGGCGTACCCCGAATTCTTCCATTTAGACCTGTCCGCCGGCGCGCCGCCGGATATGTACAGTCCGCAAGGGCAGAACTGGGGATTTCCGGTGTACAACTGGAAGGTTCTGGCAAAAGACAACTACTCATGGTGGAAGAACCGGCTCGCTGTTGCGGAAAAATACTACAAGGCGTACCGCATCGACCATGTGTTGGGTTTTTTCCGCATCTGGGCGGCTTCAAGACAGGATCTCGCCTCATCGTCGCTGTTGGGCAGATTCCTTCCATCCATCCCGATAACGACGAAAGACCTTGAAGACATTGGGTTCAGCAGCGGGCGCATCCGGTGGGCTTCTTATCCCCACATCCCCACCCATGAAGTGTGGGACGCCCTTTCCCGCATACAGAACGCGGATGGAAGCAGGGACAATGCCGCCGTCCAGTGGGAAGCGGAAAAAGTCTTTGCGCGGGCGCTTGACCGCCTCAACAACGAAGAGATATGGCTTTTTAAGGACGCGGTCAAGGGTGAAAAGGATATAGAGGCGCTTGACATTCATCCTTTCGCAAAGGACTACCTCATTTCCGCATGGCGCAACCGGGTGTTTCTGGAGTACGAAAAGGGAATGTACGCGCCCATGTGGTTTTACAGGAACGCGAGAGCGTATGCGTCTTTCTCGTATGAGGAAAAAGAAAAGGTTGACGCTCTCATAGAGGCGCGCAAGGTTGAATCCGAGAAAATGTGGGAAACCCACGGCAAGAAGTTGCTTGCCATGCTGATAGAATCGTCTTCCATGTTGCCGTGCGCCGAAGATTTAGGCGACGTGCCGGCGTGTGTGCCGAGAGTTCTCGCCAAACTCAAGATTCCCGGGTTGCGCGTTGTGCGCTGGGCGCGGAAATGGGATGCGGAAGGCGAGCCGTATATCCCGTTTGAAGAGTATCCTGAATTGAGCGTTTGTACGCTTGGCGTTCATGACAGCTCCACAGCGCGTGAATGGTGGGAAAAAGAAGCGAATCAGGCGATGTTCTCAGGGTTCATAGGAGAGCCTTCGCTTGCCAACGTGTACAATCCGGGCGTCGCCAAAAAAATTCTCCAAAAAACAGCCGCCGCCGCCGCGTCCCGTTTCCGGGTGTTCCAGATTCAGGATCTGCTCCACCTTTCCCTGAAATACTACGCGGACGATCCGGCTTCGGAACGGATAAATGTGCCGGGTTCGGTTACGGACTTTAACTGGACGTACCGGTTGCCCGTCTCTATAGCGGAACTCGAACAAGACGAAGAGCTTATCCGCGCCGTACAAGAGATTGCCGCCGTAAAATCAGCGGTGAAACCTGTGGCAAAGAAAGGCAAGGCGAAAAAATAAGACATGGAGGACAGTATGTTTTTGAAGATTGCATTAACCGCATTCGAGAGCAATGGCGCACAGGGCGTTTCTTTGCAAAAAATGGAGTTTCATATTTGCGGCGAGGTTCGGAGCGAATGTGGCGTTGAGAAAGACTTGTTTTCCATAACCGGCAATGTCGTGTTTACGGATTTTCCGGCGGTACGCGCTCTGGCTCAGAAGCTCAATCAGAAGGGTTACAAGGTGAGCGCTGGACAGCTTAACGCTATGGGGCTTATCGACGAAATCCTGCATTACCTCGTGGGCTTGTACCGCGAGCAAGTGCAGTCCGATGTGTTTGACACCGCGCTTGCCCGCCTCAATCGCAATTTGGGGGAATCCGGCACATTGGAGTTGTTGCAACGGTTTTGTATGCGCTTCCCGCCAAAGAAAGTGTACGCGGGCGAAACCACGGCGGGTGAGTACCTTGAAACAACCGAAGGCCCGGTGAGCCATAAAGAGATGTCTCTTGAAGAGATACTTATGCTTGCCATTGCCAACCTCAATCCCGCGTTCAAACCGTTCTTGTTCATGTTTGACGACAAACCGCTCGCAAAGCAGTCCATCTATGACGATGCGGTTGCGGAATTGCAGGAACACCTCAAAGGGCTTCCGGTCTTTGGTCCAGACGGACAAAACCTCTGGGATTTGCTTCGTGCGCCGGCTCTCGCAGCGCCCGATTCTTTAAGCGAACAACTCGCGTTTATGCGCCGGAAGTGGGGCTTGCTCCTCAAGAAATTTCTTGCGCGTATGCTTTTGGGCATAGACGTTATCAAAGAAGAAGAGAAACCCCAATGGGGAGGAGCGCCCGGACCCACCCAAGCCATTGTCTACGGCAACCGCGACGCCGAATACGAAAAGTATAGCCCGGATCAGGAGTGGATGCCGAGAACCGTACTTATGGCGAAATCGGCGCTCGTGTGGCTGTACCAGCTTTCCAAAAAGTACGGCCGCGAGATTGCAAGGCTCGATCAGATACCTGATGAAGAACTGGACGAGCTTGCGGGGCGCGGATTCACGGGTCTTTGGCTTATCGGGCTGTGGGAGCGGAGCAACGCCAGCAAGACCATCAAGCAGTGGACAGGCAACCCCGAGGCTGCGGCAAGCGCGTACAGCTTGTACGATTACGACATTGCTTCGGAGTTGGGCGGATGGGAGAGCTTGAAAAATCTGCGCGGACGGTGTTTCCAACGTGGCGTACGGCTCGGCTCGGACATGGTGCCGAACCATACAGGCATTGATTCCCGCTGGATGATTGAACACCCGGATCGCTTCCTGCAACTGTCCTACCCTCCCTTCCCCTCCTACAATTACAACTGCGGCAACCTCTCCGGCAGGGATGATGTTACGGTGCAGGTAGAAGAACATTACTTTACCAGAAGCGACGCTGCGGTTGTGTTCAAGCGCATTGACAACCGTACGGGCGAGACTCGCTATATTTACCACGGCAATGACGGAACCAGTATGCCGTGGAATGATACGGCGCAAATCGACTTCCTCAACCCGGAAGCCCGCGAAGCCGTTATCCGTACTATTATTGGCGTGTGCCAGCAGTTCCCCATTGTGCGCTTCGACGCCGCCATGACCTTGGCGAAACGGCATATACAGCGGCTCTGGTACCCTGAGCCGGGACGGGGCGGCGACATAGCGAGCCGCGCTGAACACGCCATTTCCAACGAAGAATTCAACCGCCGCATCCCCAACGAGTTTTGGCGTGAGGTGGTCGACCGGTGCGCGGCGGAAGCGCCCCATACCCTGCTTCTCGCGGAAGCGTTTTGGATGATGGAAGGGTATTTTGTGCGCACCTTGGGTATGCACCGCGTGTACAATTCGGCGTTTATGAACATGCTGAAAAAAGAAGAAAACGCCAAATACCGCGCAACCATAAAAAATACGCTGGAATTCGATCCTGAAGTTCTGAAACGGTTCGTCAACTTTATGAACAACCCGGACGAGGACACTGCGGTCGCCCAGTTCGGCAAGGGCGACAAGTACTTTGGCATTTGCACCCTCATGGTGACCATGCCCGGCTTGCCCATGTTCGGACACGGGCAGATCGAAGGGTTTGAAGAGAAGTACGGCATGGAGTACCGCCGCGCCTACCGCGATGAAACGCCCGATCAATGGCTAATCGAACGCCACGAGCGGGAAATCTTCCCCTTGATGAAAAAACGGCTTCTTTTCTCCGGCGGCGAGCATTTTTGTCTGTTTGACTTTTACAAACAGGATGGCTTCATTGATGAAAATGTGTTCGCCTATTCCAACCGCGTCAGCGGCGGCGGCGAGCGTTCGTTGGTGTTCTACAACAATTCTTATTACGGAACATCCGGCTGGATCCACAACAGCGCCGCCAACATCCCTCAAAAAAACGGCGGCGTCCGCAGGGACAGTCTTTTTCAGGCGCTTGGTCTTGATGGGGATTTTGTTCTTTTGTATGAGCAACGTTCCGGTTTGTGGTTCATACGCTCGGTTCAGGAAATTAAAGATCGGGGCTTTTTTGCCGTGCTTAACGGCTACGAAGCGCAGGTTTTCCTTGACATTCATTCGACGCTGGATACGGACGGGCGCTGGTCCAAGATATGCAACGAACTCAACGGCAAGGGGATTGAAGACCTTGACGCGGCAATGCAGGACATCTTCCTTGCGGACCTTTACGCCCCGTTTGTCGCGCTTTTCGGGCAGACGCGCATCAACGCTTTTGAACAGGCTGTCGCCGATTGCGCCGCGTCGGGCAAGATCGATGCGGGAGATGGCTTCATCATCACAATAAAAGACGACGTTCTCGCCTTCATTACTATGGCGCTAAAGTATATTGGCGGCGCTGACGGCAAGTTCGAAGCCTTTACGAGCGCGTCTTACTACCCGCGAGAGAGCGAAATGCCTGCGCCCGAAACCGTATGGGAAGACTTTGACGCCTATTTGCGGCGGATTTTCCGTTATTCCTTTATGGGCAAGAAACCGGGAGTAAAAAGCGCGCGAAAGTCGGCTGGCGCCTCAGATGTTTTCGCCAGTGGAACCGGCGATTCCGGGCTGTCGCGGTACGCGACGGCTTTCTTGCTGGGCTATGGATTGCTCTCCCTGCTCCGCTCCATTTTGGGCAAAGGCGCGCATGGCGTGGACGCGGTTGCCCTTATCCGCCATTGGCAACTTGATCGCAAAGTGCGCAACGCCTATGCCAAATCGGGCGTACCGGGCGGCGTCGCCTATAACGCCGCTGAATTGATGAAGGCGGTGATAACCCGTACTGCGCCGGACGCGGCGGCGGCCGATCCTTTGCGCGTGGACGACAACCTGCCCGCGTCAATCATAACGGAAAACTACCAGAAGGAAGATTTCAGACAGCTTCTCGGTGTCAACGTGTTTGATGACGCGACGTGGTTCAACAAGGAAAAATTTGATTTTGCGCTTACGTACGCTTCGTTGTTCATAGCTTTCGAGAGCGAAAACGCCTTTACGACGCGCCCTGCCGCTCAGTCTGCGGGAAAGACCAAACCTGACGGCAAAATCTCCGCATCTAAAGGCGGCAAAAAAACCACAGCCCAAACTGTTGAATCCGTGTGGAACGCGCGGTTCAAGCTCATTATGGATATGCGGGAAAAATTGCGGCAAGCCGAGGAAAAGTCGGCGTATAGGCTTGACAAGCTGATAGAAGCGCTGGAGTAAAAGAAGGAATTGCGGCGCGGGCGAATTCGTCCGCGCCGTTCTGTTTTGGCGTTGGCGCACGTCAACAGCGCCAACAGCAACGATTCAAATTTCAAAAAACCAGCTCTAGAGAGACGCTTTAGAGCGGGCATATCATGTGAGAAAGCAAGCCTCTTTACAAAGAAATGGTATATTTTAATTGAAAATAACAAAAAGCCGTGTTATCATAGAATTATGATAAACAACAACCATCTGAAAATCTGTTATATTGGCGGCGGATCCCGCAACTGGGCGTGGACGCTTATGCAAGACCTCGCTTTTGAAAAAGAGCTTTCCGGCGTTATCGAACTGTACGACATCCAGCCGGAAGCCGCCAAGACTAATGAACAGATCGGCGCCGCTCTCATGGAAAAACACAACAAGGGAAAATGGCGCTTCCACGCCAACGCATCTTTGCAAAAAGCTCTTGAAGGAAGCGATTTTGTGTTTGTGTCCATCCTTCCCGGCGATTTTAATGACATGGCTGTGGATGTGCATGCGCCTGAGCGATACGGCGTCTACCAGTCTGTGGGAGACACCGCTGGAGCCGGAGGCATTATCCGCGCTGTCCGCGCCATCCCCCAATTCCAGGAAATCGCTCGCGCAGTCAGGCGATACGCTCCCGACGCGTGGGTTGTCAATTACACGAACCCCATGACCATCTGCGTCAGGACGCTGTACCGGGAGTTTCCGCGCGTCAAGGCTTTTGGTTGTTGCCACGAGGTGTTCAACACCCAAAAATTACTGGCGGCGGCGCTTGAAAAAGCGGGGCTTGCGCCGGAGGGCGCCATAAAACGGAAAGACATTACAACCCGCGTCCTGGGGATCAATCATTTTACATGGATCGACAAGGCTTCATGGAAGGATATTGACATTTTCCCGTATTACAAGCAATTCATGGATACGTACGCCGACTCCGGCTTCAGGGGCGCGGAAGCCGCGACCACGTTTGCGGCGGGTGGAACCGGAGGGGAAGACGCGGATGAAGCGGTCAGACTCACCTATTTTTCTTCCGCCGAGCGAGTCAAAATGGATCTTTTCCGTCGCTATGGTTTGATCGCCGCCGCAGGCGACCGTCACCTTGCGGAATTCTGCCCTCCTTCATGGTATCTTGCGAATCCCGCGCAAGTGAAAAACTGGGGTTTCGCCCTCACGCCCGTATCATGGCGGATACGCAACCAAGAGAAACTGAAAGAACTGGCAAACGCCTACGTTGAAGGGACCGCAGTCATGACGCCCGTAGAGTCCGGAGAGGAAGGCATAGCCATTGTAAAGGCGCTTGTTGGCTTGGGAAACCTTGTCACCAATGTGAATATGCCCAACCACGGACAGATGCCTGATCTGCCCCGTGAAGCGGTGGTGGAAACCAACGCCGCTTTTTCCCGCGACGATGTTCAGCCGTTGGCGAGCGAAGGCCTGCCGATTGACGTGCGGGCGCTGGTGGCGCCCCATGTCCTGGCGCAGGAGGGAATTGTCGAAGCGGTGTTTGAACATGACAGGGAAAAAGCCTTCCGGGTTTTCTCCCATGATTCGGCGATGCAAAACCTGCCGCTCTCTGACGCCCGCTCCCTGTTTGATGAAATGTGCGCTAAAACTCACGCCGACGCTCTATGGGGATGCGCTTAAGTGATAGACAGACGCGCCCTTATAACCCGCCATAACCCCGTGTACGCAAAACTCGCAAAAGAAGCGCCTCTTTCCGTGGGAAACGGCGCATTTTGCTTTACCGCTGATTTTACCGGTTTGCAGACGTTTTCCGCTGAATACGCCGCCGGGGAGGATGCTTTTCCCCTCTGCGCTATGGCGGAGTGGGGCTGGCATTCCTACGCCGGCGCTCCCAAAAACGACTCTCTGGTGCGCTTCGAGCCTTTTGACACATGGGGCAGGAATGTCGGCTATGCGGTGGACGAAACCGGGCAAGAAACGGTGTTTCGAGGATTGCGTCAGAACGCCCACAAGTTTCATCTGGGGAAAATCGCTTTTGAGCTTGAGGGCGCGGCGCTTTCACTTGACAATACAAAACCGCTTAAACAGCGCTTGAACATCTGGGAAGGCGTTTTATATTCCGAATTCACCATTGACGGCGTACCGGTTAAAACAGAAACGCTTGTACATCCCGAAGAAGACGCCGTGTATGTGCGCTCCTCTTCGCCGTTAATCAAAGCGGGAAAACTGCGCGTCGCGTTGACTTTTCCGTACGGCAGCCACAAAAAAAGCGCCGCTGATTTCACCGTTCCCCTTTTGCATAAAACCAGTTTCAGCAGAAAAGCGGACGGCGTTTTTATGTTTGAGCGCGAAATGGACGGTACGCGGTATCGGGTGACCGCCAGTGGCGGCGGCGCTGGTGTTGACGCGGGCTTCCATGAAGATGTCCATAGCGCGATTTTTACGCCGCGCTATGGAACCCGCAATGAAACTTTGGAACTTGCTTTCCGCTTTGAGCCGCGTCGCGTCCCGGCGATGGCTTTGCTTGACGAGAGCCAAACGCCGCCGCGTCCGTGTCAATCCGGCGCCTCTTGTTTTGATGCGGCGAAAACCGCGTGTACGGCGTTTTGGGAACAGTACTGGATGCAAGGCGGCGCGCTCGATCTCTCTCAATCCTCCGACAGCCGCGCCCATGAGCTTGAGCGGCGCGTCGTGCTGTCCCAGCGCCTCACGGCGATTCAAAGCCGGGGGAGACTGCCTCCTGCGGAAACGGGGCTCGCCTGCAACAGTTGGTATGGCAAGTTTCATTTTGAAATGTACTATTGGCACATGGCGCATTTCGCGCTTTGGGGCAGGAAAGAAGAATTAAAAAAAAGCCTCGCCTATTACAAAATCATACTGCCTGCGGCGCGGAAAATAGCCGCTTCACAAGGCTATCAGGGCGCGAGGTGGCCTAAAATGTGCGATCCCTCTGCGTACAACACGCCGTCTTCAATAGCGGTTCTATTGATCTGGCAACAGCCGCATCCGATTATGCTTGCGGAACTCTGCCGCCGCGCCGGAGAAGGGAAGGAATTCCTTGCGGAATACCGTGATGTTATTGTAGAAACAGCGGAGTTTATGGCGAGTTTCCTGCGCTGGGACGGCGGTCGTTATGTACTGGGTCCGCCCTATATTCCCGCTCAGGAGCGGCATGATCCCGCAATCGTTTTGAACGCGGCGTACGAGCTTGAATATTTCCGCTGGGGCTTGCGTCAAGCCGACGTCTGGCTCAAGCGGCTGGGAGAACCGCCGCGTTTTGGAAGCGTCGCGGACAGGCTCGCCCTTCCCGCGCACAAAGACGGCGTGTATCTTGCGCATGAACATTGCCCGGATACGTTTACAAAAACGCCTTTCTACACGGATCATCCTTCAATGCTCGCCATGTACGGCGTCCTGAACAGCAAAGCGGTTGATCCCGCGCTCATGTCCGCAACGTTAGACAAAGCGCTTGCGGTCTGGGACATGGACACCTTCTACGGTTGGGACTTTCCCATGCTTTCCATGTGCGCCGCCCGCCTGGGACGAAGGAAGGACGCGCTGCGGCTCCTCCTCATGGAGAAACCCAAGAACACCTATCTTTCCAATGGACACAACAAGCAAACCGGAAACAACGATTTGCCTCTATATCTGCCGGGAAACGCCGGACTGCTCCTTGCTACAGCGATGATGGCGGCGGGCTGGGACGATGATGGCGGAGAGCCCGCTCCGGGTTTCCCCAACGACGGCTCTTTCGTGATCGAAACGGAAAATCTGGTGAAATACCTCTAATCGTTATGGAATGCCTCCCTTTTTATGAAAAAGAAAAACGCCTCGACCATTCTTTCCCTTTTATCGCGTGGGACAGCGAAAAACCAGGCTTTTGGTTTCCCTTCCATTGGCATCCCCAGGTTGAAATCGTTTGCATCCTCAAGGGAAGCGTGGAGGCGATTGTCAATGGAAAATCAGAAGAGGGAGGTCAAGGGGATATTATCGTGGTTGATTCGGGACTGATCCACGGTTACTCCAATCCAAGCCCTGCGGCCTGTGCGCGGATTTTTCAATTCGGACTTGAAATCTTCTCGGAAACTCTGGCGGATATATATGAACCGGAAGCGTCGCCGCTGTTCAGACGAACATCTATCGTGAGCAGCCATGATGCCGTACACGGACGGCTTGAAACGCTGTTGGATGGTATTTTTGAGGAGTACCAGCGCCGGCAGGCGGGACGCCGGCTTGCGATCATCTCGAAACTCTACGAGTTGGCGTTGATCTTTTTACGGGATCTGCCGACGGAGGACGCCGTCGGCGGGCGGATCAAGCGGAACAATAACTATGAACGGCTGGAACGGATATTTACGTTTCTTGAGAATAATTTTGACGATCCAAACCTCTCCCTGGAAATAGTCGCGGAAAAAACGTGTCTGAATAAATTTTATTTCTCCCGTTATTTAAAAGAGCAGACAGGACGCAGCTTTTTTGAACATCTTTCCCGTATACGGCTTCATCATGCGGAGCGGCGTCTGGCGGAAACGGATTTGCCGGTTACGGACATCGCCTACATGTGCGGCTTCAACAGCCTCGCCACGTTTAACCGGATATTCAAGACCTATACCGGAACCACCCCGTCCGCGTATCGAACGGGAAAATATTGTGTTCCACGAAGCGTAAACAGCGCGATTTCTGATAAAAAAGGTGTCAGACACTTTTGACGGCCATTCCGAGTCCCGGTCATGAAAGGCTTGGATCGGAGTTCCGACAGGCTTAGGGGGCGTTCCCTGCATTGGGGCGGCGCCAGACGCTTTCTCACTGCGAATAAATCCGTTAATAATACAATTTCTGATAAAAAGTCCGCAATAACTGATTAGCGTTCTTTTTTTCCGCCTTATAATATAAACTATCATTTTGTTTGGGGACAGGAGATCATGCTCCATATTGACGGTATACAGATTCAGTGTTTTTTTGCGATGTTCCTAAACGGCTGTTATTATATCCGGCGTTCCTCTGGCGCGAGGTTTGATCCGTGTGCTGGACTGAGAGGTTCTGGGGGGGGGGGGGGGCGCGGCGGCCGGGCTGGGGGGGGGGTGGGGTGGAGGTG
>JAISCC010000167.1 GCA_031265845.1 Treponema sp. | reverse complement strand
ACTTTGTGTTCGTAACTCCGCGCTGGGTTGGCGTGTGTGCGCGTACCTCCGTGGGGGGGGGGGGGGCCCAATTGTCTGTGCTGTTTGCGCCGCTTTCTTCAAGCTCCGCGCTGTTTTATAAACCATCCGTTTCCTCCTTAAAAAAAATTTGTTGGAAAGCCGCAACGTCCATTTCTGAAAATGAAGCGGCTTCTTTCACAACAGGCATTATGACTATTACTATACCGCATGTTTTTTGAAAAGTCAAGTATTTTTTGAAAAAACGCGATATATTTCTCGTATGCCTAATCGCGTGATTTTATACGCAAGACGCCGGATTAGACGCGACGCCGCGCCCGCCCGCCTGACGCGGCTTGCCGTTGCATTTTCATATAACCATTGGCGCCGCAGATCAAACCGCCTGAAAAAGGATGCGTGATCCCGCTTGCGAGTGAATATCGTATGCCTTCTAAAAGAAATTGTCAAACGTATTTTTTAAAAAGCGTCATGAATGTTCCCGCTTGCGCCGCGTTTTTCTCATCAGTTCATCCTCCGGTTAGTTTTATGCGCAATCGCCGCGCGTCTTTTCGCGTCTTGCATGGACGCTTTGCATAGACGGCGGGCTCATTGACTATCTGATTTACGTTCAAGAAACTCAAGTCATTTTATTGTACAAATATGTATTATAATTGTACATTATAACCGGGTCTTTGCCGTTGTAGTAGTACACAGCGTCTAAAGAAATGCGCTCGCCGAAGTCCGTTTTAATGAAGTCCACGCCTTGGTCAAGGATTGCGCCTAACTTCTCTGCGTACCATTTGGCGACTGCGGGATTGGAGAAATCAAGTTGCCATGCCGGATCGCCACATATTCGTTTGATAAACCGAGCCGTCTTTTTTCTCAGAAAAATGAAAGCCTTTCATTCAGAAACAGTCGAAGTGAAACACGCTCAGCGGAATGCTCCGCTCTTCCACGCCGTTGATGGAGCGCATCACGGCCGCTTCATCGTAGGGAGTCGTGAGGCTTGTCGACAGCCACAAGCCGAAGGTCGAAGGCTCAAGAAGAGGCGGCTTGCCGGTTAAAGCGGCGCAGCGTTCGAGAATCTGTTTAGGCGAACTCCCGTACATACCAAAGTATTCAAGAGATTCGCCTGCCGCGCTGAACTGTACCCGTGATGTTTTTTCGGTTCCCGCTTCAAAGTGAACATTGCCGGTATTATTAACAAAAACGCCGTAACCTTTATTTGTCAAATAGAACGGTATATTTTTGTAGGCTTGCCCGCTTGTGGTTCCGCCGTCTGCATTCCACATATCAATGCTCTGCCCGTTCTTTATGAAGGGATCGAATCGCTTTCCAATCGCTCTCCAAAGCCGTAGACGTATTCGCCCGCGCCGAGTGAAAGCTCTTCTTTATATAAATAAAGACTCCGGACTGTGGTTTTGCATCAATCGCGGCGGCGGCTTCATCATCTCGGTTGATTTTGCCCCGCGGCGCGTGATTATTGTATGGACTGATCGAAAACTTGGGTTCCATTCGGCGCGGATGGGGACCTGTACGGAGAGATCGCCTGATCTAAAAATGGCGGAGCCGGAAGTGATGGCGCTGTTGCCCTGAAAGGACTCGTCGCAACTCACGTCGAAGCGCGGGCGCGGCATCGATCTGTCCTTGTTTGTAAATTTCATGGCGTCCTCTTGCTTAAATATCAGAATACTCGCTTTCTATTCTTTGATAGCGATCCAAGCTTGTTCCTTTGTCAAGCGGAACTCACGGCTTCTAAAGAAAAAACGCTCGCCGGAGAAGAACTCATCACGGAGCGTTGCGTCAACGATATGACGGGTTTGTTGGTTTCTTTCAAAGAAGCGCTTTTTGTCAAGGCGATGGCTTGGACTGAACGGACGTTTGACCGGTCCGCTTTCGGCGGATGCGGCGTGGGGGTTGTATAAATGATGACAATTTTGTAATATATGTCGAATTTATTTTTAAATATAAGGAAGAGTAGTGGAAAAAATGGGGAAAATAGAAATTGCCCGTCAGATCAAAATTTTCGACACAACGCTCAGGGACGGCGAACAGTCCCCCGGTTGCAGCATGAACGGGCCGGAAAAACTTGAAGTGGCGAAACAGCTTGAGCGGCTCGGCGTGGACATTATTGAGGCGGGGTTTCCGGCTTCAAGTCCGGGCGATCTTGAGTCGGTCAAAGCTATTGCGGGTGTTGTCAAAAACAGCGCCGTCGCCGGACTGTGCCGCAGCCTTGAAAAGGATATTGACGCGGCTTGGCAGGCGCTTTCACAGGCGGCAAGCCCCCGTATACACGTGTTTCTGGCGACATCTCCCATTCACATGCAGTATAAACTAAAAATGACGCCGGATCAGGTTCTTGAACAGGCTGTCGCCGCAGTGAAGTACGCGAAAAAATACTGCTCCGATGTGGAATTCTCGGCGGAAGACGCTTTTAGGAGCGATCCTGACTTTGTATGCGCGGTGTTTGGCGCGGTCATCGCCGCCGGAGCCACGACGGTTAACGCGCCGGACACGGTTGGCTACGCCATGCCGGAAGAATTCGGCGCGTTTATCCGGCGACTCAAGGAGCATACGAGCGGCGTCGAAAAGGCGGCGCTGTCAACCCATGTGCATAACGATCTCGGACTCGGCGTCGCCAGCAGCCTCGCGGCAATCGCCGCCGGCGCGGATCAGATCGAGTGTACTATAAACGGCATAGGCGAACGCGCCGGCAACGCCTCGCTTGAAGAAATCGTCATGGCGCTGCGGGTTCGCAAGGATTACTGGAAAGCTGACACCCGCATTGATACAACGCAGATTTACCCCACAAGCCGCCTCGTCGCCCAGGTGACCGGCGTCAAGGTGCAGCCGAACAAGGCGATAGTCGGGGAAAACGCCTTCGCCCATGAAGCGGGCATTCACCAACACGGCGTACTCGCCAATCGGGAAACGTACGAAATCATGACGCCGGAGTCCATCGGCTTGCAGAAAAACCAGATGGTTTTGGGCAAACATTCCGGCAAACACGCGCTTGAAGACAGGCTCAAACAGCTTGGCGTCACCGTAACCGTCCAAGACCTTGAACGCATCTTTGTGGAATTCAAGCTGCTCGCCGACAAAAAGAAAACGGTGCGCGACCGCGACATTGAGGTTCTTGCGCGAGGCGTAGCCGTGTCGGCGCCGGAAACGTGGTCGCTGGACCACTGGGCTGTCTCCTCAAGCTCCGCATTGGGAGCCACCGGCGCCATCCAACTCCGGTATAAAGACGGTTCGCTTCATAAGGCGGTCGTTCTTGCGGCTGGACCCATTGACGCGGTTTTCAGCGTCATCGACGCGATCATCGGCAAAGAGATAACTCTTGAAACCTTTGACATCGGCGCCGTCACCGAAGGCGAAGACGCTCTGGGGGAAACCAACGTGAAAATTAAACACGGAGATCGAATTTGGCGCGGACACGGGATTTCCACGGATATTGTGGAGTCCGCGATCAAGGCGTACATCGCCGCAATCAACGCCATGGAATGGGACTTGTCGCGCTCCGCATAAGCCGCGCCCTTGCCTCTATTTCCCGTGAAAGAGGATATATGGCGGGCGCCTTCATTGACACTCATGCGGCGCTTATGATAAAATGACTGACTTGAATTTTGATATGAGAGGAAATCATGACTTCTAAAGAAAAAAAATCGCTCCACGAAATCGAAGATTCGTCAAAAGAGGAGTTTAAACGCCGATTTAAGGCGCATCCTGCTGTTTTTATAGGAACCATCGTCGTTTTGGTTATCGTCGTTATCGCTTTCGTGTTTGTTCCGGCGTTTGTTCCGGGCGCGGGGCTTGGCGGTTCGCTTGATTTGACCTTTGGAACGTACGATAAAACGCCCGTAACCTATACGCCAGGCGGGTATTTTGCGCAAATACGGGAAAACATCACGAGGAATCAGCAGAATGCGGGGCAGGACATCAGCAATCCCTATCTGAATTACCAGATTTGGCGAGCCGCTTTTGAACAAACTGTGGTTCACACCGCGATTCTCCAGGAAATGAAGCGTGTAGGATATTCCATTCCTGATGATGTGGTGGATCGTGAGGTTGCAAGCCTCCCCCAGTTTCAGGACAACGGCAAGTTCTCGACGATCAAGTACCGGCAGTTGGACAACGCTTCCCGCGCCGCGTTGTGGAGGCAAATGCAGGAAGAACTCACCACGCAACGTTACACCAGCGATATGACGGGTCTGCTGGTTTCTTCCAAAGAAGCGCCTTTTGTCAAGGCGATGGCTTCGCCAGAACGGACGTTTGACATAGTCGCTTTTCCTCTGGATGAGTATCCTGAGTCTGAAATAGTAGCGTTCGCCTCTTCAAACGCCGCGCTTTTTCAAACGGTTCATCTTTCAAAAATAACCGTAAAAGCAAGCGAATCCGAAGCCATGCAAGTCTTGGAAAGCATTCAAAGCGGCGCTGCGACCTTTGAGGAAGCGGCGAGAAACCATTCCGTTGACTCATCAACAGCCGAAAAGGGTGGAGATATGGGCGTCAAGATGGCGTTTGAGCTTACCTCGGAAATACCCGGCGCGGCGGAGCGCGAGGCGGTGATTGCGCTTGCCAGGGGAGGGATCAGTTCCATTATAAGAACGGACGCGGGCTGGACATTCTTTAGAGCCGAAGAAGAGCCGCACCCGGCGGATGTCGCGGACGCCTCGGTTGTTCAAAAAATCAAAGCCTACATCATGGATTTTGAGCGCGGGCGCGTGCAAGACTGGTTTATCACACAAGCCGACGGTTTTATCGCTGACAGTCAAGCGCGGGGTTTTGATGAGGTTGTCAGCGAAAGAGGACTTGTGAAGAAACAGTTTGGTCCTGTTCCCCTCAATTACGGGGGCAACCAACTCCTTCCGCCGCTTGATTCTTCCATAGCGGAGCTTTCAGGCGCGGCTTCAAGCGAGAATTTCTGGCAGAGCGCTTTTTCTACGCCCATGAACGCCGTGTCGAGACCTATTGCGGTCGGCGCCAACATACTGGTGTTGCATCCGGTTGAAGAAAATCCGGCGGACGAAACAAACGCCGGCTACATTGAGAGCGCCTATTCTTCCTACTGGTTAAGCTATATTATGGAACAAAAGGTAAGCAGTCAGTTTATCACGAGCGACAAGCTGAAAGACGATTTCGTTACCGTATATTTGAAATATTTCGGTTCGACATTGTAAAGCCGCCCGCAACCCGCTGGCGTGAGCGTTCTCCCAATGCGGCCCGTGAAGGTCGCGTTGTGGGAACGCCGCGCTTAAATGCGGGCGAAGCCTTCGCCTTTGGGAAGCGTCAAACCACCCGCACCATCCACCCTTTCTTGTCGGGCAGCGTACCGTACTGTATGCCCTTGATGGCGTCGCGTATATCCGCCGTGAAGCCGCCGGTTTTTCTCTCATTGAAAACAATGGTTTTGCCTTGGTAGGTGAGGGATTCAATGGGGGTGGCGCCCGCCGCAGTGCCGCTGACAAAACATTCTTTTGTCTCGCTGAGCGCTTCGTCAATGGAAATTTTCCGCTCGGAGACCGCGACGTTTTTGTCGCGGGCAAGCTCTATGACGCTCGCCCGTGTGACGCCGGGCAGGATCGTGTCCCCAAGTTCCGGCGTTACGAGTTCGCCTGATTTCAGGTAAAAGAAAATATTGCAGGAAGAGCCTTCCTCAACGTATTTCCGGTGAATCGCGTCAAGGTAGATGCACTCCATGTATCCGGACTCGGCGGCTTCGTGCTTGGCAAGCGCGGAAATCACGTAATTGGAAGCCGCTTTTATCCAGCCCGTGCCTTTAGGCGTCGCCCTGATGCGTTCGGTGACAACCGCGTCAGGCGAGCCGCCGGAGAAATAGGCGCTGACCGGCGTCGTTATGATCACGACCCAGGGTTTCCTGGATAAGGCGACGCCCACGCCGCCTTCCGAGTATGAGAACGGGCGTATGTAGACGGAATCGGCCGTCATAAACGAATCTTTTTCCCATTCCTTCTTATAAACCGGCCTAAACCCAAGCTCCGCGTTGCGTCTCACGATTTCCACGCAGGCTTTGACAAACTCATCCTCTGGAAAGGGCGGCATATACAAGCCTTTCATTGATTTGTAAAACCGTTTTGCGTTCTGATCCGGACGAAAGATCGCGAGTCCGCCGTCTTTTTGAGGCAGAGCTTTGAGTCCTTCAAAACAACCCATCCCGTATTGGGTGGTATACCCGACCAGCGGCATATCATCGTAAAAATTACGGGAATTCTCCAGTTTTTCCCGTTCAGCTTCGCTTAACTCCGCTTCTTCATCCGGCGTTTTATGCGGCTTTTCTTCATAACCGCCCGTCCAAACCCCGTTGTCGAATTTTGACCGGTACGCCACCGGGTAACTATGCAATCCAAATGCCATTTTTTCTCTCCTTGACAGCAGCCGGTTTCAAAACCATCGTTTTGGAACCGAATTCCAGTATACCGGATATATCGAATGAAAAGCAAGACCTGCGCGGCTTGCGCGGCGCGGAACCGGACGAATCGTCCGCGCCTTTATTCGCAACAAATTTTTTCTTTTTTTTAAGCGTAGTCTTGATCAATCGAAAGAAAGGTGGTATATTCTCTGTCAAAGAAGGTTTCTCAAAACGTGGCGTTTTGAAAGAGCCTCAAAGACTAAAAAAAGGAGGACGCCGAAACCGAACCGCATGGCAAAAGCCGCCGGCTTTTGCATGGTTAGTTTTCAACAGGTTGTCAACAAGCGGATTATGAATAACTACAGCAATATCCTACATTCGGCATACTCCCCCCCCCCCCCCCGAAGGAGCCGCTAACACCTAACGGTGTAAACACCCTATTTTCTCATGTCCGCCGGGGACATTCCGTCAAGGGAATGCGCCCGGCTTTTCCTGTTTTGGCGGCTCATGCCGCCGTCGGCTTTTTCACGCTTGCGCACAATGGACATGTTCCATCGCTATATTTATCACACTATTTTAGGAGGATGACATGAAGAGGTTCTTGATTTTTATGCTGACGCTAACGGTAGGTGGGCTTGTGTTCGCAGAGACCGTTACGCTTGATGAAGCCATAGGCGAGATCGCCGGTGATATGAAACGTAATGCAAAAAGAGACCCTTTCATAGAGGAAGGTTCGATGATTGTGGCGTCCAACATCAACTCGGAACACAGCCGTTTGTCTCAATATATCATTGACAGGTTAGTCAGGGAGTTGACAAACGACGGGACGTTTATCGCGGGAGATAGAAAAACTCTGGATATGCAGCAATGGTCCAGGGATAGGGATGATGAGGTGTATTATGTCATTTCTGGAGAAATCGCCCTTGTCGGGGATGAGTACCACCTTACTGTCAAGGCGAATGATGATTCCGGGCGAATAGCGCTGCAACCACCCGTTAAGGAGATAAAAAGGTCGGACAGGAGCGTCACACGGTTTGACGATTCATGGAAACAGAAGAAAGCCTATTTCGGCGGCAGGGCCGGCGCGGTTATGAATATGTTCAGTCTGGGAGACACCAACAGTTTTTATGAAAAGGGCAAAGTCGAACAGCCTCAGTTCTCTTTTAACGGGGCGGGGCAATTCGCGTGGCAGATGAGCGGTTGGGCGTCTATACAAGCGGAATTTATATTTTTCACCAGTAAAATGGAGTGGTCTTATGAGAAAGACTTGCAGACCGTAACCACGAGCGACATAGTGTTGCCGCTCCTTTTCAAGCCTACCTTTTGGATTGGCGATATTCTTATATCGCCTTTCGTTGGACCCTATCTTAAATTCGCATGGGGAAGTTATAAATGGGAGCGATTCGATGCTTGGGGGACATCCCGTTCAGGGGAGGGAGAGGTCGTCTTTGAAGTTTTCGGGGGCATTTCGGTGGGCTTGGAGACGGGGTGGAAAATCGGACCCGGCTTCTTGTTTCTTGACGCCCGCTACTTTTTCGACGGGGGCAGATCGCGGCTGGGATCCGGAACGACCGGCGAGTTGCTGTACCAGCAGAGCGCCGAAAAGAAATCCTCTGTTTATAGGATGCATAATATTATGCTTTCCATCGGGTATGCGTTTTTTGGATTCTGAAAAGAGTGCGAATCCGGAAGCGCGTTTCAATCAGAATTTGTAATGAAGGAGTGAACATCTTGTTGAAAAAAAATCTTTTTTATGTTGCGGCGATAAGCGCGGTTGCCGCCGTTGTTATTTTGGGTTGCGGCTCACCAGAAAGCGATAATTCGGTGAGTTTTATCATAAGCAACCAATCAAGTTATGATTTGGAGAATGTGAGAATAGCGGAAGCGGATCAGACATTTACAACAGCCAATCTTTCTGTTTTACAAAAAGGAACCTTGTCAAAAGGCGTGCTGTTGCCGCCTGGAACGGGAAAAACAATAGTTTTTACCCGTAAAGACGCAGGCGTTGAATGTTCGATTGGAGGCGTCTCTGTTTCCATACGAGAGGATTGGTATGTGATTCGGGACGACACGGTTGTCGCGCTGTCCGGCGGACGCGAAGTGGAACTGAGGAAATTGGTGGCCTTTCCTTCAGGAGTGAGCGTGTCCGCCGCGTCTTCCAGCGGCGCTACAATAAGCTGGAACGCCGTAAGCGGCGCGGAGGGATATTATATATACCGCTCGTCAACCGCTGACGGCGCGTATTCCAAATTGACGCCCGACGGTGTTACAGGAATATCGTATACGGACACTGATCTGTCCTCCGGCGCCACCTATTACTACAAAGTCAGCGCGAAAAACGTTGACGGCGAGAGCGAGCCGTCAAGCCCGCCTGTCTCTGTGGTTTTCATTCCGGACGTACCTTCATCGGTGAGCGCAGAAGCTCCATCTTCCACCAGTGTCACGATAAGCTGGGATTCCGTAAGCGGCGCGACGGAATACTATATATACCGTTCGTCAAGCGAGAGCGGCGCATATTCCAAGCTGACGACAACGCCCGCCAGTGTCACCGGAACATCGTATACGGACACCGGCTTGTCTTCCAACACCACCTACTATTACAAGGTCGCGGCGGCTAACAGCGGCGGTACCAGTGAACAGTCTTTCGCCGTCTCCGTTGCCACGCTTCTAGCGCCTCCTTCATCGCCTCCTTCATCGGTGAGCGCGGTCGGCGCATCTTCCACCAGCATCACGATAAACTGGGATGCCGCAAGCGGCGCAGAGGAATACTATATATACCGCTCGTTAACCGAATACGGCGCATATTCCAAGTTGACGACAACGCCCGTCAGTGTCACCGGAACATCGTATACGGACACCGGCTTGTCCTCCGGAATCACCTACTATTACAAGGTCGCGGCGTATAACAGCGGCGGTACCAGCGAACAGTCGGTCGCCGACTCCGCTACCACGCTTCTAGCGCCTCCTTCATCGGTGAGTGCGACTGCGGCATCTTCCAGCAGCATCACGGTGAGTTGGAGTTCCGTATCCAATGCAACGCGATACTATATATACCGTTCAACAAGCGCCGAGGGCTCCTACACGCAACTGACATACACGACAAGCTTCTCGTATACGGACACCGCCTTGTCTTCCGGCGCCACCTACTATTACAAAGTTGCGGCGTATAGCAATTACAGTAGTGGCGAACAGTCGGTCGCCGTCTCCGCAATCACACTACTAGCGCCTCCTTCATCGGTGAGCGCGGTCGGCGCGTCTTCCACCAGCATCACGATAAGCTGGAATTCCTCAAGCGGCGCGGGGGGATACTATATATACCGCTCGTTAAGCTACAACGGCGTATATTTAAAACTAACGACTGACAGTGTTACCGGAACATCGTATACGGACACCGGCTTGTCCGCCGACATCTCCTACTATTACAAGATCGCGGCGTATAACAGTGACGGTGAGAGCGGCATGTCGAGCGTTTATGGCGCCGCAGCGCCGTTATTAAGCCCGCCCTCAAGTGTCACCGCGACTGCGACATCTTCCAGCGGCCGCATCACAGTGAGTTGGGGTTCCGTATCCAATGCAACGCGATACTATATATACCGTTCAACAAGCCCTGCCGGGGACTACCAGTACCAGACATACGTCGACTACTCTTATAATCCATCGTATACGGACACCGGTTTGTCTTCCGGCACCACCTACTACTACAAAATTGCGGCGTATAACAACGCAGGTGTTGGCGACATGTCGAGCGCGTATGGCTCCGCGACAGCTAAGTAGTAATGGCGTTGAATATCAAACCGGTTTCCGTGAGTCTCGCGGAAACCGGGGGACAACGTGAACATCACAAGCGTCGCTTGTGAAAAAATAAGACGGTTGCGGCGCGACGTTGCGACCGTTAAAAAATTCTTTCTTAAAAGTAAGGAGAAATGTATGAAAAAGGTGATTTTTGGAAGCGCCGCCCTGGCAATGGCGGCGTTTATGGCGCTCAGTTGCGGAAGCATACAAAGCGGAATGCAGACTTCCTCAGCCAGAGAAGCGCAGAGGGTCAATGTGAACTTCAACAACGAGCCGGCGGGCATATTGACGGTGACCAATAACGTCAATGATTCGGTGATATTGTTCGCGGGGAGCATCGCCAACGGAAGCATCATCGGGGGCATTCGCAATGGTCCAAGCGCGACGAGAACATTTGACATTTTTGACGACGTGTCCGAGCCGAGCGGGTCGTTTTTGTTGCGCGTGGTCAGGGAAGAGGCGTACCGGCGGTATGGAAGCGCGGTTCCCGAAGACGACGTGATATTTTCTCGCTTGATTACATACGACAAGACCAAGCGGGATGAAAAAACCAGCCTCACTATTGACGCCCGCGTCGGCGGCGACGGGATGATATACTTTGAGAATGATTCGAGCATGGTGCTTGAAATTCGTCTTGACAGTCCGGTCGGCGATAAAATAGCGACGCTTCCTCCTTTCCAAAGAAAAAAGGCCATACATTTAAATCCCGATCCCTATGGGTACACCTATTTTCCAACCTATGTCTATTATGACAATGGTCAGAAACAGTTGCAAAGCATCACCACAAGTGATTTGGCGACGGGAAGAAGCATGCGCCCCATTGTTCAGGGCTCGGGCGAGGACGTGCCGTTCGTTGTGTTCCCGAAACCGAATACACCTGACATCACCGCGCCCGTGGCGACGGTTTTACTGAGAAACGCCTCAAACAACGGCGCGTTTTTCAGGGAAGGGACCGCGCCGAAAACAAGCGGGAGAGGCAACGTCATGATCAACTCTGGCGGCACCGAAACGTATGAATTGGACATGCACCGGCAGAAGGAGACTAAAATTCCGGGGTTGAACATTGACACCCGCAGAGGGGAAAGCAATGTCATTCCGATAAACCAGGATTTGATTTTCAAAGCCGGATATGTGTACACCATAGTGTTGCTGCCCAATTTTACGCTGGAATATCAAGTGAGCGAGCCTACGTCTTATGACGCGGATTCGCTTAGCATCGCGCTTATTAACGAATATAGATGAACAAAGTGATCTTTGGGGTGGTAAAAGCTGTGGTTTTTGCCACCCATATATCCGGGTCGCTTCTCGCATGTTCCACGCCCCCGTTCGGCGCGTCTTCATTCGCAGACGCCGAAGGCGACGGGCGGCGGGAAGTGATCTTTACGAACACATCGGGTTTCAACGTCTCGATCAGCCGTGATTCCTATGGCGGCGGAGCCGTGTGCGAAGTGCGCCCCGGGGAAACAAAGAAAGCGCGGTACGTGGTTACGGGCAATGAAATAGTCTTTTACCCCCGTTACGACATACCGATTGGCGAAGGCGTCGTGGAGGAGGGGCAAATAGACGAATCTGTGTTTTTTGTCATTCAAACGACAACGGAATCCCTTGATCCAATCCTCATTCCGCCGCCCAACCGGTTGCGGAATGGGAATATGTATATTGTCTTCTCCAATAAAAGCGCGGCGACCGTAAGTTTAATGCGGGGAAGCGCGTTTGTCCCCTTCTACGATCCTGACAATCCGGGCGCCCAGGACAACACCATTAACAGCAATAGAACCGCCATATATAAAGGAAGCGTCGATATGTTTAGAAATATTTCTTTCTATCGCGCCGCCGGCGGGTTGGAGAGCGTGGCGTATAAGCCTTCTTTCATCTATTCCTACGAATTCAACGGCAAGCAAGCCGCTCTCACGGATGTCCGCCCGCTTACGCGCATAGGCGAACCCACATGGAGCGAGGGCGTGCCGGACGCGGCGCATCCGCTGGTCTTCGCGGAGTATGGGGACAGAAGCGTAAAAGTCATCGCCTCCGCGAACAGCGTTACGGCGATCACGCTCAACGCGGCGGGACAGAGAATCGCCTCGCGCTCCAATCAGGAAAACAACGCCGGCGCCGTGATAGCCGCCATGAGCACGGCCGAAGACGCCTACATAACGGCCGGGCATACGGCGGGAACCTTGCCCCGAAGCGTCGTGGAAAAACGCTCGCCGGACGACACGCTTATATGGACAATTCCTTTCAGGCAGAAAAGAGGGGCGATGTACGCGAGATTATACGCGCTTGCGCGGAGAAATGAGACGACGTATCTTGTCGCGGGAATGGCCGGTTCCAATGGAATAGACGACGGGGCGTATCTCGCGGAGGTCTCGGACAAAGGAAGCAGGGGGGAAGTCCTCTGGGAAATGGCGCCGGAGGCTTTCAAGGGCGAAAACTGGAAGGCGGTCCGGACGGTCTCGTACAATGAGAAAAACAACGTCTATATCGTCGCCGGAGATTGCGGCGGAGACAAGACCTTTGTCGGCTTTATTGACCCAACGGAAAAGGTCAAAAACGCCGGCTTCGTCATCAACAACTTTCTGGTCGCGCAGGCGCTTTCAGACGCGAACGGCGATTTCTATGTTATGGGGCAGGAATTCAGATCCGGGAAAAGCTTTGCGGTTGTCCGCAAGTACGCTATAAACGGAAGCATGCTTTGGCAGCAAAACGTCCAATTAAAAGAAAACGCCCTCTACCAATGCGCGGCGTTTGACGAAGACGCCATTGTACTGGGCGGCGTTATGGACGCGGCGGACGAATACGGGGGCAAAGGCGCGCCGTTTCTGCACAGTGTTGACTGCAAAACAGGCGACGAGCGGTGGCTTGCCCCTCTAAAAGGCATTCAAGGGGCGGCTATAGTCGTCGCTTTGCAAAAAGCGGTTGACTACGGCTTCATAGCCACGTTCGCAAACGTAGACTCCAGGGGAAATTGGGTGGCTCCCCAGATAGGCCGCCTTAATGCGCGGGGAAGACTCGTCAACCATACATCGTATTGAGCGGGAGCGTCCGCGCCGCCGGTTGCGCCGGGTTCGGGAGCGGATGCGCGTGTCATTATTTTCTGCGATCCGCCGCGATCCGCCGCCTGAACATCCGGTTGATCCGGTGGATTCGTTTGAGAAGTCGTTTTGGGGTCGCTTTTTGAATGAGCCTTCCCGCTTTTTTAGGTCGGGGAGGCGGCTCCATTGCGAATAAGGGAGAACATGAAGGAGAAAAATATGAAAAAGTCATCAGCGGTTTTGTTTGTAGCGCTGTTTCTTTCTTTTCCGGTATTTTCGGATGATCTGCGAGACGATCCGCGAGACGATCTGCAAAGCGATCTGCAAAACAGTGTTCGCGCCGCCGTTTCCAGATTGACCGAAAGGGTGAGAAATGAAGAGATTTTTATAGGCGTTGATCGCCTGGCGATCAAGGACGCGCAGATAGACGAGACTCTGCCGGAATTCTTGATCAACGAAATCTACAGCGTCGCGGCGGAGCATGAGGCGAGCTACCAGATCGCGCTTGACTACTCGGAAGCCGATGTTTCCACCGCGTCCATGAGAGGCGGGTCCGGCCCTTCCATACAGGCTTTGATTCTGGGGGACATTTCTCTTATAAAAGACGGCGTTGACGTGAAGCTGCGCCTTGTTTCAACCATAAACAGGGCGCAGCTTGGCTCGGCGAGCTTCACTCTTTCCAACGCCCTGCTTGAAGAGATCGGGCGCCCCACGAAAAAAGCCGTCCCGAAAACGTTCGCCTTGATAGTTCCGGCGAATGAGGCATCCGAGCGGATAGCGCTGAAAGTCAAGGCGTTGTTGCAGGATGTGGGTTTTAGCGAAACGTGGAACAATCCGGGATACTATGTCACCGTCAAAGTGACGATGAAGGAAGAGAAAATTCCTGCGTTTTTTGCGATACGGACTTCTATTGATATAAAAATCGAACCGCCACAAGGCGCGGTTGCGGGAGTAAGCGCATCCTATCCAAAAACATTGCCCTTGGCAAAAGGCAGGAGTCTGGCAACGGCGGAAAAGTCCGCATACAACGATCTGGAAAAAGACTTGGATGAACATTTTATCAACACCATTGCGAAAAAACTCGGTTTGTAAATGGGGAGCAGCAGGCTTTTGACCGTTGCCCCTCGATCCTGTTCCAAAGACAATCGAGTTCTGGAACAGTACCACAGAGGCTGACTCTCTAAACGCCAGTAGCGCCGCCGCGTTGCGCAACGTGATGTGTTCGGCGAGCTTATACTGTTCAAAACCGTAGACACGCGCTTCGAGGTCAAGAGCCGCTTTCAGATTCCGGTTCACGGCGTATAGCGTGAGTTCCCCTTTCTCCTCATTGAACACGGAAACGCTTTCCAGATATGGCGCATCGGCGTATTCGGCTGAATCGTACTTTTCACATGAGATAGATCCGCGCAGAACCATGCCGCGCCCATACTTCGACGTGTGCGCAAAGGGATAGAAAATTGTCTGCCGCCATGCCGCGCCTCCGGGTTCCGTCATAATAGGCGCGATTACGTTTGCCAGTTGCGCAAGACAGGCGATCTTCACCTCATCCAATCAAGACTCCGCGCAAGGAAATTCGGCGCGTCGTTTTCATGGTTTGCAAAATGGACATGATCGATCACAGTCTTTTCCCATGATCCAAAAGTCGGCATACGGGGGTCCTGACGAGCCGCAGGCGACAAGTTTTATTGACGGATCCGTCCATCTCATTGCCGAGCCGCCAGAGTTTGATTTGGGAATGTTCGCGTATTCAACTATGTAAGCGACGCTTCCCCATGTGGTTTTATGCGCGTGTAGATGACATCACTATTCTGTCGTCTTCCTCAATTTCAGGCGGGTCGTCCTTTATACAGACCTCTGCCGCCATGTGATGCCGTGCCGCGAATTTGTAGCCCACGCGGTTATACTCTTTCACCTCCTTGGTGGAAAGGCCGATGCGCTGTGCCCATGTTTCCCTGGCGGCTGGCGATGGAACAGACTCCTTGAGAAGCTGTGTATACGGGTGGAGTTGGCCGGCCAAGGACAGCCTCGACGCGTCCTGTTTCGGTCATTGAGCCACAGAGCATCACCGCGATGCGGTCGCTGATGTAGTAAGCTGTGGAATAAGCGCCCGCGCCACACTGAATCTGCCCGCAAGCGCCAGCGTCAATGCGCAAACAATCAATTTTTTCATCATAATCCTCCTAATGAAGAACCGCAGGGCAAGCCCTGCGGTATCTTTAACCTTCAAGCTTTATTCTGATAAGGAAACAGCTCAAGCTGCTTCCCTTCATGTATTTTTTGATATTCCTCCGGTTTTCGCCCCTGATTCTTGACATATCCTTGTATCACCTGTTCATCCCCGTGTTCCCCTACGCTCCCCACATAATACCCCCTTGTCCAGAATTCTCCTCCCCATAACTCCTTCTTCACTTCCGGGCG
>JAISCC010000124.1 GCA_031265845.1 Treponema sp. | reverse complement strand
GAATTGATTTGTTTGAAACAAAAGAAAACAAAGAAAACAATTCGGATAGAATTGATTTGTTTGAAACAAAAGAAAACAAAGAAAACAATTCGGATAGAATTGATTTGTTTGAAACAAATGCGGCCAATATTAATGTAAATGATAATGTAAATGTAAATGGTAATGGTAATGGTAATGTAACGGATAATTTGAAATCCGAAAAAAACCACTCACCACCACCACCACCACAAATTATAAACAAAATCATTTCCGAGTCTCATAGTCTTGGATTTATCATTGACATGGAAAAGGCCGCCGAGTTTTATCACTCAGGGGTAGACCCGCCGATGCTTGAAAGCCCTTATTCATTTATTGCTTTTGCGGCTGAAAGGACTAAGGCGCAGTACCCGGACAAAGCGCAATATGAACAGCAAAACCTTTTTAATCACGCGGTAATTACGTGGGAGAATTTGCGGGACGAATATCCCGCATGGAAAAAAGAGCGGGAAGCCGAGCGGCAAAAAGCTGAACGTGAAGAGTTTGTAATAAACGCCCGTAATAATCGGCCTACAAAATGCCGGTGCGGGGGAGAGTTGAACGGCAAACTTGTTTGCCTAAAATGCGGAGGGGCTTATGATTTTGACGACCAAAAATGTGAATACATTTTCTATCAAAAATCCGGTCTAAATCTTGTTAAAGAATTTAAGGACAGGATAGCGGGAGACGGAAGGCGGTCCGAAAACGACCGCGCTTAGTACAGATTTTTTATTTAGAGGGGTTAATTTATGAGTAATTTGGACAATGAGTGGCGCGAAAGGATTGAGGAGCGAATCGGCATTATTGAAAGCAGGCTTTCCATAATGGTTCTTGAAAAGGAACCGGCAGTCGTTCTGTCGGAATGCATTCATCTGAAATTGGAACTGCCGGAAGCGGACATCGGCGGCCTGCATTTCAACAAAACGGAGGTTGAAACCGTGTTCGACCTTAAAGAGGATGGGCTGTATTACAGCCGCGATATTCTTTTTATTTCGGCCAGGGGCATGGACGAAGGAACCGGGCGCGATTTGCTGACGGAGTATCTTGAAAGCGCGGAGTTCAGGCTTTCGCTTGCCGAAGCGATTTTTGAATGCCGTAACGCTTTAACGGAAAAATACGGCGATATGGTGTCTTTAGCTGATTGTTTGGAAGTGTCCCTGCCGGAAGAAAATCAGGGCGTTAAGAAATACAACGGGGTTACCTGCGGGTACTGGCTAAGACCCCGCTATTGCGGTTCTACGGATGGATTCTGCATTGTCAACTACTGTGGCGATACCTACGGCAGCGGGGGCGCACATACTGACGGCTGCGCCCCCGCTTTCCGCGTCCGCGCGGCGGGAGGTAATGAATGAAAGATAACATGCAGGCATTTCCTGTATTTGATTCCGCAAGAACCGGTACAGATTACGTTTGTTCCGACCCCGGCATGACCATACGGGAGTACGCGGCTATAAAGCTGAAAGTCCCCCGGTCTGGAGACGACGCGGAACTTGATGCATTGATTAGGGAGAGCCGCAGGGCGGATTTTGCGGGACAGGCGATTATCGGTATTTCGCATGCGTATTTTAGCACCGAGTTTAATAATGGCATGGCAAAGGCTGATATAAGCGAAATAGCGCATTGCGCGTATCTGGTTGCCGACCGCATGATTGAGGAATTGGAAAAGGAGCGTGGGGTAACAAATGATTAAAACGGTTGCAAGAGAGCTTCTGGTATACGCCTTCTGCGTGATTATAACGTTTGCTGTGTTAGCGGTGCTGGAGAGGTGTGAGGCCGGCAAATACTCCTACTATGTTTGCGGCATGGCGGCGATGGGTGTCATTAGCATCCTGTCAAGAGTAGTGAGGGAAATTAAATGAACTGTGAAATTACCGAAACTACTTTTGGCGGCGAAGGATGCGTATTAAGCGTTGAACTTAGAAAGCCAAAAGACAGGGCGGCGCTGGAACGGCATTTGGCGCAATGTAAAGACGCGTTAAAACAATATCCGGGGGCAAAATACTGGAAAGACGCGATAGCGTTTATCGAGAAAAAGTTAAAGCGTAAGAGGAAATAATAATGCCGCTGAATAAATCATCGGGGAATATGTACCCGTTTGTAGATTACACGTGGAATGCGATTAAAGGGGAGTGCGCCCACGACTGCTCTTACTGCTACAAGAAGCGATGGGTGAAACAAAGCCCGCTTCATCTTGACGAGCGCGAATTGAAAACGGACTTGGGAAGCGGGAATTTCATATTCGTATGCTCCGGGTGCGATTTGTTCAGTCCCGACGTGCCTAAAGAATGGATTGAGCGGGTATGGGAACACGCAAAAAAATATCCCAAAAACCGGTATCTTTGGCACACGAAAAACCCGCGCCGGCTTGCCAGCCTTATTGAGCCTTCGGGCAGGGATACGGCTTGCGTAACCTTAGAAAGCAACAGGTGGTATTTGGAAGTCTACAGAAGAGCGCCGCCGCCGATTGAGCGCGTAACATGGCTAAACGAATGGGAAGGAAAGCGGATGATAGCGGTCGAGCCGGTCTTGGACTTTGACCCCGACCTATTCTGCGGGATGATTCTTGAAACGCTGCCGGTACAGGTGAACATCGGGGCGGACAGCGGGCGCAACAATCTGCCGGAACCGTCGAAAGAAAAGGTTATCAAACTGATAAAGGAACTTGAAAAGTTTACGCGGGTTTACCAAAAGAAAAATCTGGGGAGGCTGCTGAAATGAAACCGATGATTTTTTCTACGCCGATGGTAGAGGCGCTGCTGAACACGAAGCCCGGCGTGTGGCCGGCCGAGCCTGTTGACCTCAAAAAGCCCTTTAAGTGGCAGACTCGGCGAGTTGTCAAACCGCAGCCGGTATCTTTAACTCCAAATGATTATTCATGGCGGGGAGACATACAGGGGCCGAAAGTATTATCAATCAATCTTTTGAAACACGCGCCCTGTGAAACCGGCGACATTCTCTATGTGCGGGAAAGGTGGAGCGATTTTTTCATGACGGGTTACATATACAGGGCTGGCGAAGAATGCGTGAGTGAAACGTTCAGGTGGAAGCCGTCCATCCACATGCCCCGCAAGGCGGCGCGGCTGTTTCTCGAAGTGAAAAATGTGCGGATTGAGAAACTCCGGGAAATAACGCCGGAAGATAAAATCAACGAGGGAGTTACTGATTGCTGTCGAGCTTATCCATGCGATATTGATTTAATGTGCGATGTACCGTGTTTTGCGAAGTTTTGGGACAGCCTGAACGCCAAGCGCGGCTACGGCTGGGGCGAAAACCCTTATGTATACGTTTATGAGTTTATGCGCCTTGAACCGGAAGAGGCGCAAAGGAAAGATGCGGAGATATGAAAAAGCCAACGGAAATGATTTTTAGTTTCAAACTGAAGCGTGTACGATTGACGGATGAAGAGACTATATGCAAAGGGTGTGTGTTTCTTGTAAAGCATAGCAGTACAAATTACAGATGCTTGGCGGCGCAGGTGTTGGGGAAGGAAAACGTCCCCGAATGTAGTAGATGCATATTTGTTAAGGAGAATAATAATGCGTGAAATAGAATTCAGGGGAAAGGAAGGTGACGGAGCGTGGGTGTATGGTGATTTGGCAACTTCGGTTTCTGTTGCAAGAGTCGCCATTCAGGAAATAGAGGTTGACCCCGAAACCGTAGGCCAATACACCGGGCTTAAAGACAAAAACGGCGTAAAGATTTTCGAGGGGGATATTGTAAAAACTGACGAAATTTTTCAGAAGCAATGGGGTGATACGTTTGTTTTTTACCATGTCGCTTACGAGCGCGGATGTTACAGGCTTCGTTTTTATCCAGAATATCACGGGGAAAACGAGGAAAAAATAAACTGGTTTAGTCATCCCCTTTTCAATTCTGAATGTAACATAGAAATTATCGGCAACATTCATGACCAAGAAGGAAAGAAAAATGATAAAAACAAATAAAGCGAGGGATTATGAACTTAAAACAGCTTGCTCTTAAAATGGCCGTGTGGTTCTATCTGCACCCCCACATTACGCGCAAACAAGACCTGCCCGCGTACATTTACGACAGGATTAAGGACATGCGCTGTCGCTGTCCGGCGTGCGAAAACTTTAAGTGCGAGTATTGCCCGCTGTTCTCTGACCAGGGCGTAGAAACCTGTATGTTTTTCAATTGGTTCAACGCTAATACTGAAGCGGGAAGGACGGAGCAGATGGGCGGTATAATCCAAAGGCTAATGAGTTGGGATTATTACGATGAGCGGCAGAAACAGAATCGGGAGGCGGATTAGATGGCCGGTGGACGTAAACCCGGACGGCGGAAAGTTGACCTCGCCCTAAAACTGGTGAAGGAAAACTCCGTGATGAGCGCGGTTCAACAATTCCTCGCGTTGAGAGGCATACCGCACTGGAGAATCAACAGCGGCGGTCTACAAGACGCTCATGGCCGAATGGTAAGGTTCGGGGCAAAGGGCATGTCCGATTTCTACGCAATCGGCCCCTCCGGTATATCAATATGGATTGAGTGCAAGAGGCCGGTGGGCGGCCGCCTATCGGAAGCGCAAAAAGAATTTCTGGACACGGTAAACCGGAGCGGCGGAATTGGCATTGTTGTTAATTCGGTTGAAAGTTTGGAACAGCAGCTTAAAGGCGAGGGGGTAATATGAAAGCGACAATTACATTTGTTGACGGCAACGAAATAACGGTTGCGTGCGCCGGGTTTAACACGTGGCATAATGATGAGATTACGCTCACGTTAAACAACGACACGCTGCCGAAAGTGTGTTATAAGTTCCCCGACGCGCTTGTGAGGAAATGCGAAATCCGCCATGACGACGGCTTGTTAGCGTACCTTAACGAAGCAGTAAATGACAAATATGTCAACGGAAAAATCGACAAAGACGGGAGGTTAGTAAAATACACCCAATCAATATGGGACATTGAAAGAATGGGCTGGTATCTTGAAAACGGCGCAAAGCGTTTGAACAGGAAGATTAACAGGAAGATTAATAGGAAAAATAAATGCTATGCGTATACCAATACTGAAAAACTGAAAAGGGGACAACTTAATGAACGATGATATTAAAATTATCGGTTGGAAATTTGGCGGTGATAATATCACGGTCAAATATGAAAGAGGCGTCGGGATGTACACGCTTAAAACCCTAAAAGAGCCGCGCTCTGAATTATACAAGGCGGCGGTTGATGTGGCGAACGAAACGCTGGAAGTTATGGAGTTCAAATTCAGCGCTTCTCTTTCAGTCCTTGCGGTTGGCAGGGATGAAGAAGGAGAAGCTGTTACTATCACTCTTTATGCGGGAACGGCGCTCGGCAAAACCGCCGAATTAAAATGCCCGCAAATCAGCAGGCGGAAAATAATTGACTTTTTGGCGATTGGAGCGCCGCCTTTGCCGGGTGTGGACGCGAATACCGCCATTGAACGCTACGCCGACCACGAAACCTTTAATTTAACAATTGACATTTTTCTGAACGAGGCGGAGCGGTTTGTAAGAGACTGCGGCAAAAAAGAGCGCGGACTGTTTGATGAGGACGATTTGGAAGCGCGGAATGCTAAGGAGATGGTGTAATGAGAGATGATTTAGAATCTGTTGTGTATTGTCCTGTTTGCGGTAACGAAATAAGCATAGGTCTTGAGAAATTATCAAGTGGTGGTTTAATGGATATTTTTTTAGGCGAAGACGGAAAGCAAAATCATTATTCGTCTGAAACAAAATGCCCCTCATGCGGAGCGGGCGTAATGGCGACTTTAACGGTAACGGGGATGAAATTGGAGGCGGGCGGATGATAACACAAAAAGAAGCTAAAAATTTAATATTGGAACTATGGCGGTATCTGGCGGAACATCCCGAATGCACGAGAGCGGGGGAAAGTTGTTTTAATGACGATTCTCCATGGGAAGAATGGATTGAAAGCAATAAAGAAGATCACGACGTCCGCGAGAAAGCCGACGGTCGCATTGTTGAGATTGCGTTGGCGTGGGAACAGGGTGAGTAAAATAAATGACAATACAAGAATGGGCCGAAAGGCTTAGTGGGCGCGAAATCGGGCGCGAATTAGAAGACGGAGAAGCGGAACAGTTAGCGGCGGAAGGCTATGTAATCGCATACGGGGAATCTGATGATCTGCTCGAATTTAGTGGCGTGATAGACCAGGAAATTGGAGCGTGGGACGGGGTGCGCGTAAGCCTTTGCCAAAGAAGAGACGGGAGTTATGACATAATTCCCGAAAGAAACGGTTACGCGGACAACGAATTTAGCAGAAATAAAATTGCCGGTATGGAAAAAATAAACGCGATTTGGTGCCCAAGGGATTTAAAAGACGATGTTTGGGCATCGTGGCATATTGAGCCGTGCGACATTCCGCATTTGCATTTTGACATCATGGAGGGCGGCAAACTGTATTGCCGGGCGGCGATATTTAAGTCAAAGGATATAGGGGAATGAAGATTCTGCGCGTGTTTCCCCGAAGAACAAACGCCACCCCTGACGACTGCCTTGTCCGCATAGGAAGCCCCGACCTTTTCGCGGAGCAGGCGGAGCCGGACAGGGTGCATATCTCGGTGTCTTTCACGTGGAAAGAATTATTGAGGGAAACAAGGAGGATGTTGAAATGATGGAAACAGAAGACATTGCGAGAGAAACAAACTATTTGGAAGACAAAATCAAAGACGAGGAAGAATATTTGTCTTCTTGGGAAGAAAGAGGCAGTCTGCGGATGATTGAAGCAGCTAAACTCAGTATAAAAAAACTTCGGTTAAGGATTCGCCGCCTTGACGGTGAGGAGTTGCGCGGTTTATCGAAAGATGAAACCGGATACGAACGCGACGCAAAGATTTGCTGCAACTGCGAGGAATTCATAGGGTATAGACCGGAATGCCCCGCAAGGTGCCGTTTGTTGGATGATGATGACAACTTTGTGAGCCATGACGGGCACTGTGATTTTTGGAAAGAAAACGAGCATTGAAATGGGCAGACCATTAGCACCGAGTATGGGGACTGATTTATGAATGGCGTTAAAGACGGCAATCACGGCTACCGCATGGCCGAAAGCTGCGCCGTGTGCTTCTACCATCATTTTTTTGCAAGCATAGACCTGCACCGGTGTACTTGCCATAACCGGCAAATAGTACCCGTTGGCACATGCCGGGATTTTCTGCTTGATGAAAACTGGCGGGAGCTTGCGGAATTGATGGAAACCCCGGACGGGGAAGAGCAATGAGATTTTTATTTCCTTCCA
>JAISCC010000112.1 GCA_031265845.1 Treponema sp. | reverse complement strand
TCCGTTCTTGGCGGGTGACGTAAAACGCGCCTGGCGCCAAGCGAATGTGCAAGCGCAAGACTCGACCGCGAAGACCGCAGAGAGAAGCGCGAGGCTTTATCGCAAAATATGCGAAAGATTAAAGAAAGCCTGCCTCGACGCGGACCGGCTGAGTGTGGTGAAGTCCGAACTCCTCTTGGATTTCGGACTTCAGAAAAAAGACACTATCCGCACGGAGGCCCCCCTTACGCTGGAGGGCGGCGAATACCTGCAAATCATCGTGAAACACTCCACTCGCCCGCCGCGCTACAACGGAGTGGTCGCCTTCTACAAGGTGGGCGGCAGCGTCCCCGAAACCTACAAAGAGCTGACTTCCAGCAGGCTGCTCGCCCGTCCGAGGGAGAACGAGAAGGACAGGCTGGGTCCGCCGCCGCCGATACAGGCGCGGATGGTGGCGTAGGCGGGGACGGGCTTTTCGTATATGGGGGAGGCTTGCGCAATAGCCCCTAAAATTGGTTTGAAGATATTGTATAAAAATTATACGAAAAAAGACTTGACAATATAAAAAAACTTGTTATAATTTAGGTTTAAAATGTTTTGGAGACATAAAATGGCTATTTATGAATTAGGTATTCGGAAAGAAGTGTTAAACTTTCTTGTTGATGGTATATATGCCAATTGTCTTAACGAAGCTATTTTACGAGAGCATCAATCATTAGGCAAAATGGCAATGAAGATTTTTTACCTAAGAAAAGATATAAGGGACGCAGAAACAATGGAAGAATTAGAAATTGTAAATGAAAAGTTGATGGAATACCATAAAAAATTATGTAAAATAGAATCAGGAGAAATGCCTGTTGACTAACCCTTTTTCTTATGAATAATTATTAAAAATATAATAATAAAATTAATAATATTTTGTAATGCTGAATAAATATAAATTATCATGATGGTTGGGTTTGGTGATTCACATATGTATATAATAAAATATAAATTTGTTATAAGATTTCCAGTTCCCGGGTGACGCTGGAGGGTTTGCGATTCGGCACCGCCGCTATGGCCGAGGGCTTGCGTCTTTCAACATGCAGGAGTCTGAAAATGTCCATCCATTCTATCAAGGTTATTCTTTGACAACTCATCCTTCCTCCTAACGCATTATATTTTACGCTAGGAATTGCCGAGGGCATATCATTTTGTAGTGGCAAGCGCTTTAAATTGAAACTGTAATATTCTTGCAAGTGAAGATATGCAAAATGGTTTAAAAATAAATAAAAATGCGTAACTCCGCGCCAATCGCACTCTCCAACCCCGCCCCGCCGGTTTGCCAAACCACGGTATCGGTATCCGGCGTGGTTATTTTTACGTCTTTGCCGGATACAGCCGTGGCGGACAGATCCGAACAATTCCCGCCGGTCGCCGTGCAAACCCGCGCGTCCGCGCAACTGTTCTATGCGCTTAATGTGGTTGTCCACACCGGACATCTGGAGTTTCGCCTTCACCTCAATGGCCATCGTTTGGACACCGTTTTCCAGAAATGCGCCTATTTTGGCGTGTATGCCACGCTCGCCATCGTTTATTTTCTCGTTGCGGCTAATCGAACCAAAATCAAAGCCGAACTGCCAAACCGGGCGCTGGCGAGTGTTCGGCCTCTTCGCCAAATTTGCCGCCCATATCGCCTGGCTATCCGTCGGCATCTTTAAAGGCGGACTCGGTTTCCGCATGGGCGGACTGAAGCTCTTTTACAGCGGCTTGCATCTCTTTGTTTGTCTGGACGATCTCGTCTATGGTTGCCCATACGCCATCCAGCGCCACCTTTCCAGCCGTTTTTCTGGCGGGTCTTGCGGTTTTTTCACGCTTGGTTTGACCGGAGACATAACGCTCTCGTTAAATATGCCGCAGGACGGCGATCAGATTGAACATGAGCGCGAAGCGTCATAACGCGGCGCATACGCTTCATGTTTAGGATTTTTCCCTCAACTGCAAGCCTGCAAGCCGATTCCAAGCCGGTTCTCAGAGCAGGACTCGCCCTTGTCAAGCAATTATGAGACTTTTATAGTCTTGTCAAATGCCTGACAGCGTACATTCCCCTTTTTTAACACTTTCTTTGTCCCTTAAAAAGGGGCCGGAGCGACTCCGTATGGGGATGCCCTGACTTTTAGCTGCAACAGGGTTTAACGCTCCGCATATCCGTGTGCGCTGCGGTGGGACGGTTCATTTTGAGGCGCAGGATTTTATTCGCCATTCACTCTTTTCTAATTTATTTCACAGATAGTGACACAAATGGCGGTAATAAACTATATGGTTATTTTTGCAAATATCAAAAACCTTCAAAAGGAGTGTAGATAAAAAAGTGAACAAGCCGTTTAGCGATGATGCGCCGGTTGCGGCGGCGCGATTAAGCCCCCCTCCCCCCATGATTTTTTGAACTACGTCTTTATATTGTAAAGAGTTATAATTTTGTATGCACAAAGCGCGAGCGTTTTTTCTCTCCCATAACAGGCGGCGGCGCCCGAAGCCCCGCCGCCGTAGGATGTCTTGAAAATCCCTTTGAACTCATGCGTCGCAAACCAACGCCTTATAGAAATAAATAATAGAGGAACAAACGACCCCACCCTTTAGTCACGCTCTTCAGGGCGGGGCGACACGCATTTCAATAACAACGCGCCGCCGCCCTCAATAAAGCTGGCGGCGACGCAAAACGCGAGTTACTTATGCAGAATGAACTCTACGCGGCGGTTTTTCCACCGGTTGTCAGTATCGGTGCGGGACGCTACAGGGCGCCTGCCGCCTATGCCAACAGTCGACAGTCTGGAAGCGCCCACTCCGAGCTTTACAAGAGCCGATTTCACGTACTCCGCCCTGTCTTTTGACAGAGGCACAAGCGGGATGTTTCCATTCGCCGTTGAGGTTTCTTCCCATTCCGCGCCAGATATACTGTTTGCGTGTCCTTCAATGGTAACCGTATAGTCTTTGAATTTGTTGAGTACGGAAGCGGTGCGGCGCAACACGGCGTTGTTTCTGTCTATGTCGGTTTGCGAAAGTCCGTCTTTGGGATCAACATCTTTACCAACAAAATCCGCTTTGTTTGCACGGAAAATAATAGAAGGTATCTGTATCCGCAAGACATCGCCGTCCCGAATTACCAGAATATCAACCGGAATAACGCCGTCAACGCTCGCGTTCTGTCCCTGAACATCCGTCACCGTAAAAGTGTACGGGTAATCAACCGCAGACTGCACCAATTCGCCATTCACGCCCTTGCCTTGCCAGACGAGTTTCTCCGTGATCTTGGATGAACCGCCTGTTGTCCAGAACGGTTTATGACTCTGGGGATCGAACACGGTAAAAGACCATGAAGCAAAGGGCAAAAGGGAACGGGCGCTCAAACTGATGTTCAGATCATCGTCAACCCCGTCATTGTCAGGACTAAAGTATTCAGGTGATGTTTTCACCGCGACATCAGGCGACAGACCGGTGCATATAAACGGCGCGGCGCCAGCGGTCGCCCTGTTGCCCTTCTTGTAAACGAGAGTCAGAGCGCCGGTGAAAGTTCCCTCGGCAATCGACCCATTGGCAGCGGTACCGTCCCATGCAATGGTTTCCGGCAGGGTGTCGCCTGTTCCGGTTCGCGCGAACACGGAACCTCTGTCTCCGGACACTCTAAACGTCCAACTTTCAATGCCCTGTTTAAGCGAGGTGTTTAAGGTGAAATTCTGTGACTTGGTCCTGCCATTTGGCGCAATGATGTCGTGTTCAGCCGTAACCCATGCGCGTACCGGACGGGCATCCACAACAATGTTCCGCAAAGACGCGGAGGCCTGATTGCCGGCTTCGTCCTGCGCCGACAGCGTGAATTGATAGACGCCGTCCGGCACAATGTTGCCGGATTCATCGGCGCCATCCCATTCAAAAGACGGCGCGTCTGCATCGAACCACGTGTAACGGCGCACAACGTCTCCCGCGCCGCCGACGTTTGAAGCCGCAGTTATGACGCCTGTCCAGCGCCGCTCTTCGCTTGTTTTTATGATGAAGGGAATCGTATCTTTCTGTGAATCGCCGTCCGGCGAGAAAAGCGTCCATGCCGCGCTGACCGACGCTTCGGGTGGCGTAGTGTCCAGAACAAAGCGCGGAGCCGTTGTGACGGTCTTCGCGCCGTTGGCGGAAACAGCGTCTAACACCGCCGTATATGAACCGTCGGGGCAGGCGCCACCCGCGTCATTCTTCCCGTCCCACACCAAAGAGGCGGGCAACGCCCCGCCGCTAAAGGATTTTACAACGGCGCCGCTTCCGTCTTTTATAACCAAGCCGTAAGAAACAACGCTCGTTTGGGATTTAACGGACGGCGTAACCGCCACGACATCCTGCACCCGGTCCCCATTCGGCGAAAAATACGCCGGGGACGCGGCAAGGATTATCTCTGTTTTGCTGGTGTCCAGCTTAAACCCGGCGCTTGTCACTTCAGTCGAATTGCCCGCAAGATCAACGCACGAAACGCGGTAAAGATACGTGTCATCAGGACACAGGTTTCCCTTATCGTCCACCCCATTCCACACGGCGGTCTTGGACGGGGTTGTGCCAAGTTCAACGGTTCTGACAACCGTACCATCCGCCCTGACTATCTCCCCCTTCCACGGCGCGGATTCAAAGGAAAAGTTTTGCGCGACAGCCACCGTGTCCAAAACGTCATCCCCGTCCGGCGAAAAAATATCGTGTTCCACATGCAAATCAGCCGAAGGAGGAGTCCGCTTAAGCGTAAAAGCCGGCGAAAAAGCGGGAGCGGTTTGGTATCCGTTGAGGTATCCGGCCGTAACCATCGCTTGATACTGTCCTTCGGGCATGAGGTTCTTGTTTTCATCAACGCCGTCAAAAACGATCTGCGCCGGAACCGCCTCTGTCCCGCTGTAGGTCATAAAAGTTTTGCCGACATCATTTCTAATGATGACCTTCCAGTTTAAGAGTGAATTGCCGGTTCTTGGAGTGGGGATATTGGGCGCCAACGTAATGGTCTTCTGAGGGCTTGCGGTTTGCGGCGAAAAGTACCGGCTCCCCGATATGGTTATGCCAACAACGGGTTTTTCTCCTGAATAGATGATGTTTGAAATGCGGGCGGTCGGCGATCTATTGCCCGCTCTGTCCGTCGCCTCTATGGAATACGAATACACCCCGTCCGCAACCGGCGCGCCATTGTCATTTTTGCCATCCCATTGCAGATTTTCAGGCGTGGTATTTCTAAATGCAATAGTACGCGCCTTGCCGCCCGCAGTGTCAGAAAAACTCGCTGTCCACAGATCTTCATTAGATCCGCTTTGGTTTATGCGGAGCGTCGCTTTCATCCCTTCTCCAAAAAATTTGTCGGTTTCAGGCGGCTGGACAAGCTCTATTTCAGGCGGCGTATTATCCACGATCACCTGGAATTCTTTGGACTTGCTTTTATTGCCATTATCATCGGTTGCTTCCGCATAGTAAAAGTACGTCCCGTCAGGAGCGGTTTCGCCTGAATCAAGCGTACCGTCCCATGTAATAGTCTGTGGTACATTCACGCCCTTTTTCGGGGAAAAGACCGCTTTCCAGAACTCGACGAACCCCATTTTTTGAGGGCGCGTCTCTTTGTTGCCTATGGTACGCACAGTATTCCCGTCCGCGTTCCGTATTACAAGCGTCCATTCAGCTATGTACCGTTTGTCGGTTATTTTAAGGGGAACAACCAGCGCATCTTGTACGCCGTCATTATTCGGAGAAATGTAGGTGGCGTCCACGCTTTGCGCCTGCGCCGCTTGTATCCATAAAACCGCCAGAACAAATCCAAAAAATTTTTTCATCTTTTTATTCCTCATCGCCAATCTGAATGATAGGGGCTTCCTTATCCTGTACGCCGAAATTCGCGGTTACTCCTACGGAGAAGAGTTGTATCTTGTCGTTAAGCTGCTGCCAGACGCCGGATATATCGAAATCGGTCTTTTGCCACCCCTGTCTGCTCATAAAACCGCTCTTCGACATGTCCCCGGCAAATTGTACGCCAATGCCAACAAGAGGCAAATGCACCCCGTCGCTTTTCAGCTTCATCATCTCACGCAGGTTTATATCCCAGCCTGCCGACACCATAATGAACCGCGCAATCTTGGCTTGCAGTCCAACGCTGAACACGAGATTTTGAAAGAATGGGACTGAAACATCCGCGGAAAAGCCGGCGGTGAATGCCGCCTTGTCCACAAAGACCGCCGCAAACCCAGCGGCCGGGGTGAGTATGCCAGGATAGAAGTTTTTTCCATCATCAATGAAATTTTTGCCCATATTGCGAATCACAACCGAATACCGTGCGTTCTTTAAAAACGCGAGGTTTCCGAGGCTGTATACAAAGCCCGCGTCTAAACCCAGCGCCCAGTCGTCGTCTTTGGCGTCGCTGAAAGCGCCGCCGGATCTGCTAAAGGCGCCGCCGCCGTACAGGCTCGCGCCCACAAAGAGCCTCTCCGTTACATCACGGGAGAATCCCGCGCGCGCCAGCAGCGTATTGCCAAGATTCATGGCGTCAAGCGGCAGAAACGCCCCCTGTACGCTGCCGGAAAAGACTCCGTACCGGCTCGGAAAAAGGGCGCCCGCATAAAACGCATTGCCATACCCGCCTGTTCCAACAAGCCCGGTATACGCAGCGTCAATCGAAAATCGCTGCACTCCGGCCGCAAGCGCCGGATTTATGCCCATTACATGGGATCCCGCAACTTCCGGCGCAAAGACACCGCCTCCCGAAGAAGACATAGCGCCGGATATAAAACCCGGATGCCCCAGTAAAAACAAACGCTCCCCACCCGCAGGCGGATCATTCGCCCAGACGGACTGGGCAAGGAGCATAACCGTTAGTGATAAAAAAAGTTTCTTTTTCATCTTTTTCATATATGTCATTATAGTCCTCCAAAAAACGCAATATTACGTTCCGGCGGAACGCGGCGAAAGCCCGATCACAAGCCGCCAAGCGTCAACGCCGCCATCACCTTCGCGTCTCCCAAAATATTCTTGACAAGCGCGTACTCATTGGGTTGATGGGCCACGTCATCAAGACGCGACCATACCACAGCGTCAATGCCTATATTCCGCAACGGCGCCGCAACGGTGCCGCCGCCTATGCCGACGCACCGCGTCTCAACATGATACACATTCTTCACCGCCTTTGACAGTTTCTTGACCAACACGGAATCTGCGCGCGTTGGCAGTGACTCTGCGCTTTGCAACGTGTCGCGGCTTATGGTTACGCTGAAACGCTTTTCGATCTCTTTGGTGATGGCGTCGACCTCCACAAGCGCGTCCGCAATGGAGTATTGCGGCAGGATGCGCATATCCATACAAAACACATCTTCGCCAGGAATAGTATTGACATTCGGCACATTGGCTTCTTTTTTAGTGGGTTGAAACGTGGAGCAATCAGGCTCAAAAAGCGGGTTATGCGCGGAAAAGGCGCGTGAAAGCCCCTCGTACAGGGCTATGGCGAGGTACGCGCCCGCAAGGTGGGCGTTGTTTCCCTGATCAGGGCGGCTGCCATGCGCCTGAAGCCCGTTGGTGGTGAACTTGAGCCACAGGAGGTTCTTTTCGGCGATTTCTATGCTTTCACCTTTTGGATCGCCGCCGTCAGGTATGAGCGCCATGTCGTCTTTGCGGAAAAGTTCGCCCTTGTTTTTAAGGAGCCAGTGAATGCCGTACGCGCTGCCCACTTCCTCGTCGGCTGCGAATAACAGCTTCATGGTATGTTCCGGTGCGACGCCGTTTTTCACCAACGCAAGCGCGGCAATCACCGAAGCGGTCAATCCTTGCTGGTTGTCCTCAACGCCCCGCCCCACGAAACGCGGTCCCAACGGCTCATCGTCTTTCTGAACCACGCTCCACGGATCGCTCTGCCACAGCTTCGCTTCCCCAGGCGGCACCACGTCCAAGTGGCTCATAATCCACAGGCGCGGCGAGTCTCGCCGACCCGGAATCGTAGCGATTAAATTCGGCCTCACACCCTTTTTTGCCCGCGAATCAGGAGCGTCAAAGCGTTCAAGCCGCGTAATGCCCTGCGCTTTAAGCCACTCCTGTAGGAATTCGCATTTATCAACCTCGCCTTCTCCGCCTGAATCAGGCGCTATTGCGGGACGTTTGGTCAATTCGGTCTCAAGTTCCTTTGCAATCGGAGCGCAGGCGTCAATAAAATTGTCAATTTGATCGGTAATAAAACTGGAAATGGAATTCATAATAGTATATTATATACTAGTACGCTTTATAAAACAAGCGCAATTTTTTTCGCAAATGGGTTTAACGCCGCCCCCTTTGCGAAAAACAGCGGCGCTAAACCAGCGGAAGACGCGAGAAATTCATTGCAACCCGCCGAAAAGCACAAAGTAGACCGCCCTCACTTCCTTGATATCTGTTTTGAACTTCCTCGCTTTTAATATTTTCAGCGTTTCCTCCGGACTTATGCCCGGATTTTCGTTGTAAATGTTCGCGACGGCAAGCACGGTTGCGCTTGGGACGCCGCCGGTTGGCGCTGACTTTTTAAGCGCCGCCATCAAAGCGTTTTCAAGACGCTCCACCCGCTCCACAAGGGACTGGTCGTAGAGATACATTTCCGGCATGAGAATAGCCGCCGATATATGCCGGAGAAGCTCTTCGGGAGAAATATACGCTCCAGTCACCTTGGGTATAAAATCGCCCGCCTTGATTGAAATGTCATAAAAAAGGCTTCTGCGGAAATAAAATGAAAGTCCTGAAGGAAGGAAAGGCATAAGATCGCGCCCTTCGGACCTAAAAGACGTGGGATACACCACCAGCCGGAATCCATCCGAATCGAGCCGAACCGACGCCTCAACGCCTTCCAAACCAGGAATCGCCCACACGGCGTTCAAGCTGTTGCCGATGGCGGCGACATCGTTTTTGCCAAGAGCCGTTGCGGACACCACGCTTACGGACCGCCTGTCCGGACCAGCCAAAACCGTCACCACTTCGCTCTTGCCATGAGTCTCATTCACCAGCGACCAATCATCCGCCCAAATGCGCGTGGAAAACCCGGTGAAAAACATCAACACTAAAAAAAACAAAGGCACCATCGTTCTTTTCACGGCGTTCATTAAAAACCTCCCCTTCCGCCAAGTAAAATTCTATCGCCCGCTTCTATGCTTTTGCCCGGCGAAAGCTCAACCACTGAAGCGGTAAATACGCGGTTGTCGCCTGACACCCGTATAAGTCCGATATATTCATTGCCGGTTCTGAAAACAACCGCCTGCCGGTCTTTGAACGAAAGCCCATACAACGGATCAATATAGACCAATATGCTCCCCCCGCTTTTCAAATCGATTATATAGCCGGCGACGCCGTTTTTTTCCGCCAACGCGCCGAAGTAAGCGCGGTTTCGGGCGAGCAAGTCGTTTGAAAATTGCAAATCCGTGGTAAGAGTCCGATTTTCGGCGATGAGATTGCCCACCTCTCCGGACAACGCTTTTATACGCGCTTCGAACGCGGCGCCCTCCTCTTCCATTTGCGTCTCAAGCGCCGCTTTCTGCTCCTCTATGTGCGCCTCGAACGCCGCTTTTTGCTCTTCCATACGCCTCGCAAGCCGACTTATCTCGCCGCCTATCTCCCGCATGGAGGTGAAAAACAGGCTGTTCATGCCCCGTATGTAGTCGGGCGTATTGTTTTTCCACGGAATGGTCAACAATTGCTGGGTAAGGCCGTCCATTTTTTCGTAATCCTCATTTATTTTGGCAAAAAGAGGCCGCCGTCCGCTCTCGGGCGCAAAAATTTCAGGCGTTCCACGGACAAGCGGGAGCGGCTCATCTGGCGTTCCGGCTTGGCTTATAATCTGGTCCGCGTCGTCGTTCCGCAACACCGGATCAAGGGTGGCTATTTCAGCGGTGTACCGCGCCGCCACCTCATCAAGGCTTCCGGTTTGACTCTGGAGTCTATCCCGTTGCGCGTCGGCGAGCATGGCGCGGTACGTCGCCAGTTGCCCCTCATACCGCGTTATCAGTTGTTCTTTTTCATATCGAAAGCGCAAGGCTTCGGCATCCGCGATTTTCTGCATCTCCTGCGCCTGTTCGACCCTATCCCGGTCAAAAGACATAAGCTGCTTGCCGTATTCCTCAATTTTAATGTCCACCTCTTGAAGTTGTCCGGTGTAACGCCCATTGACCTCATGTATAGCGCGTTCCAGTTCGCTGTCTATCGCCGCGATCCTTCTCGCTGTTTCCCGGGGCGACAGCGAGAGCGAGCGAATCTTGTAACGCTCGCCTTCAGCCGCCGTTTCCAAATCGCTTGTTTCAACAGCCCGGCGCGCTTCAAGCGCCGCCCGATCGGTGATGGCACTCTGGTAGTCGCCCTCGACGCGGCTCACAAGGTCCAGAATATTCTTCAAATTCAAGTCTTCAAACGCTTCTATGGCAACCGAGACTTCCCGTTTTTGCTTTTCAATGATTCCGGAGGCGATCCATACGACAATACCGGTAATAAGCACGGTTCCGCTGACAAGCAGGATGACAAACCATGAACGGTTCTTCGCGGACTTCGCGTACTCTGTTTCAAGATCATAAATATCGGTTGTCTTATTCCGTATTTGAGACAGCATGTCCTCTCTCAGGAACAACGCCGTTTCTTTCTTGGATTCAACTATAGCCATTCCGTCAGCTATTTCGTTTTCATAGTCCATACTCCCCTCCAATCATCAGGCGCCGCATCGCCCTCAAACGCTTCAAGGCGGTCTATGAAGACCTTTGCCACCGGCATATCAGAATATGTGAGGATCATTCGCAATTCAGACAAGGCGTTCCCCCAATCACCCCTGTAATACGTTCCGATAGTTTTCTCAAATCGCTCCCAATTCTCTATTTCTTTATCGCTTGCGCGAGACAGATCCATCGGAAAGAATATTTTCTGTCCATTAGTCTTGCCCTTCACCTGCACCGTGTCAATTTCAAAGAAGCGGAACCGGTCTTTCACCGGCTCGTCTTGCAGGGACACAACCTCCTGCATCACATATTCAGAAACAATAATCGGCGTCTGATATATCCTTGTAAGCCCTTCAAGGCGGGACGCAGAGTTCACGTTGTCTCCAATAACGGTGTTCGCCATGCGTTCAAGAGAACCTATGGTGCCGTAGAAAACCGAACCTCCGTCTATGCCGACGCCGATGTCCAGAAACACAGCTTTGAAAACCTCCTCTTCCCGCTCGGTGAGCCGTCGCTCTCGCTCAATCGCCTTGCGGCGCTCCAGCATGCCGTGCCTGAGTTCAGCGACCGAGTCATGGAGTTCCCACCCGGAAACAACTGCCGCCAGAGACTTGCGGCGCGCCGCGTTCGTATCCCCAATTCCATACACCGCGAGCAGCGCGTCTCCGATTATTGAGCCGACTATGCCGCCTTGTTCATGAATTCTACGGATGGCGTTGTTGTAATGCAGGTTTAGCACGTCAATAATGTCGTTGCCCAGGGTTTCCGTCATTTTAGTAAAACTTCTAATGTCCGTAAAAAGCACGGTAAGTTCCTGTTGTTGCCCTTCCAGGTTGATATACCGGTCATGGTACGCCTTGTCCACCACATCTTGAGATGCGAATTTGCGGAAAATGCCCAGCAGATTGCCGATTAAAGACGAAAGGGCGTTAAATGAGACGCCCACGTAGCTGATATCGTCAGAGGGCGCGCCTTTCAAATCTATGAGGGTCATCTCTTGGTTTTGCTGCATGTCATAGAGGGATTGAGAAATAACGCCCACAAAGCGCATAAGCCGCTTCAGTGATAAAAACGCCACCACAAGAAAAACAACAACCATCGCTATAATGATGAGGGACGCCTGCAAGAACACCGCCCTTGACGCGGACATCATATCGCTCATAAGTTCGGCGCGGATGAGAAACGCGCCCCAATTTTCGTGGTATTTATAGACCCCGAAGTATTCCCCGGCAGGCGTGGTAAAGAAACGCGCTCCTTCATCCTCTCCAGCCTCTTGAGCCGCGACCATCGCGGCCAACGCCTCTTTATCTGGAAAAACAGTGAAATTCGCGCCCTGGGTCTTGAAAATAATGTCCCCTGAACCAGTGGCGCCCAACGCCCAACTCGCGCTGAACGCCATGTCTTTTTCGGAAGCCTGCTTCAACGCAGTCATGGCATCCGCGCGGTTGCCGGAAAAGAGAAAAATCTGGTACTGGTTCCCCGCATTAATGTAGATTTCTTTCAGTTCCTTTGTCAGCAGTTGATTGTTCAGCTTTATCACTTCTTTGCTGTAAAGGGAAATAGTCAGATAATTCGTAACAAAATTTGACATCAACAACAATATGGTGACAATCGCCAATATTTTTGCGGATATGGGAACGATAGTTGTACCGCCGACTTTTTGCCAAAAACGCTTCTTTTTCATTCTTTTAACTTATAGTATGCTATTGAAAAATAGTACTCTTATTTTCAAATCTTGTCAATCTTCATTTTTTGTATTTTCTATAGAATTTGTAACGTTGCGGCGGGCGCAGGGGACGCTTCTAAAAAAGAGCGCCGCCGCAACGCGCCGTCCCTGATGCGCTGGAGACCCCGTTGCGTGGAGTGGAAAACCCCGGCAATCCACTTCATATATAGTGTTATAGCGTGTTTCGGTGGGATGTCAAACCTATTTTTGAACGTAATCGTACTTTTTAATTTCATGCAACGCCAGTTGCGCGGCTGCGCTGGTTTCGGGTAAGGCGGGAACTTCTCTAAACTGCGGCGTCCCAGCGTAAAGGTGTCATGCCCTCGCCTATCACAATGCGGCTATTTCATCTACGGAAAGTCCCGCAGCCTCCGCAATTTGGGCGGCAGGCGCTCCCTGTTTTTTCAGTTTAGAGGCAATTGCAAGCTTTCCTTCTTGCAATCCTTCATGGCGCCCCTTCTGCATGCCTTTCTCTAATCTCTCCTACAACCCCTCTTTCCGCACCCGTTTATGCGAGTCACCTCATCAGAGGCGGCTTTTTCATACCGTAAATAAGCCCGGAAAAGGTCAGGATTTCCCTGTATCCACTCTATCTTTTCCTGCATTTTCCGTATCGCCGGATCCATACACAACACCTCCTCAATAAGGTTTATCGAACTATGCTTGTCAAAGTATACCAGCCACCGGTGCAAAGGATCATGCTGAATGTCTTTCTCGGACAATTTTCTGAACTTCACCATATCCAAAAAGTGCAGTTCCAGCGCGTCGGTCAGCATATGCTCCTTGCGCCGATCCTCATATATATGAAAACTGGTGTGAAAATCTTCCAGTGGCATATACCCGAAATCCAGAATGTTTATGCAGATTACCGCCGACAACAGGCTGTAATCCTGCCCCGCCTCTATGCCCTTTGTATAATGCCGCGCCCAATAATCAAGACTCCGCCGTTCCATATTGTACTGATTATGAAGCTGGACTTCAATGTCAACCTTGGCGCCGTCCGCCAGTCTCGCCAAGACATCCAGTTTTCCGGCTTTTTCGCCTGCCGTTTCCGCCAGCAAATCCCTGTCCTCAAGGATTTCCACAGGCTCTATACGGACTTTTCCTGTCCGCTTGATCACGGCATTCAAAAAGGCGATAAGCTGTATTTCGTCCCCCCTTCTCGCCCATCGCTTTCAGAAAGGCGAAGTCGTTGAGGGGATTAAGTCGCTCTTTATTCATTCAGCGCCTTCTCCATTTGCATCTAATTTTATTTATATCCGAATTCAGGGGGCAAAGGCGATACAGGATGTCAGGCGACAGAGGCGCCACGCGGGTTTCGGGCAGGCCGGATTTGAACCGGCGACCTCTTGGTCCCGAACCAAGCGCGCTACCAACTGCGCTACTGCCCGTAAAAAAAGCCCGTCTTAAAGACGGGCGACGGGAACGACGGGACTTGAACCCGCGGCCTCCGGTGTGACAGACCAGCGCGATAACCAGCTTCGCCACGTCCCCGTAATGGTTCTACTATACCGCAAGGACAGGAAAATGTCAAGCGCCTTTGCGAAAAAAAAGTGCGCACTCTGTGCGCTCCGCGCCGCGCGCTTTTTGAAGCCGCTGTTCAGCCCCTCTTGTTTTTCACGGCCCATTGTGCTATGTTCTTTGCATGAAAGTTGCCGTTATATTTGGTTCAGCAGCCGACAAGCCAGTTATGAAAAGCGCGGGCGACGTACTGCGGGAGTTTGAAGTGGCGTATTCCGCGCATATTCTTTCCGCGCACCGTGTGCCGGAGTTGCTTGGCGAGACTGTCAAAATGTTGGAAGCGGAAGGGGTCGAGGTCATCATAGCGGGCGCCGGGTTAGCCGCCGTGTTGCCGGGCGTGATTGCGAGTCAAACGACTATGCCTGTCATTGGGGTGCCTATCGCGGCGGGCGGGCTTGGGGGGCTGGACGCCTTGTTCTCCACAGTGCAGATGCCCAAGCCCATACCGGTCGCAACGGTCGGCGTGAACAACGCCGCAAACGCCGCGCATCTAGCGCTGGAGATTCTGGCGGTCAAGTATCCTGAATTAAAAGAAAAGCTTTTATTATATAGAAAAAAGATGAAAGCTGATTTTGAAAACGAGCATAAAAAGGCGGACTTATGAATAGAGATGCTGTAGACATAGCGGCGTTGAAACAGGGCGATCCGCTCTACGAGGGCAAGGCTAAACAGGTGTTCGCTGTTGAAGGGCGCGATGATGTTGTGATCATCCACTACAAGGACGATGCGACCGCATTTAACGGCGAGAAAAAAGGGCGGATCGAGGGCAAAGGCGTTCTGAATAACAAGATCGCGTCCGGCCTTTTTGAGATGCTGGGCAAAGCCGGCGTACCGACTCATTTCATCGCCCAAAAAAGCGAGCGGGACATGGTGTGCAAAAAAGTGAAGATCACGCCGCTTGAAGTGATTGTCCGCAATGTCGCGGCAGGCTCAATGGCGAAACGGCTCGGACTTGAAGAGGGCGCCGCGCTCAAGACAACCGTGTTCGAGCTTTCCTACAAAGACGACGCTTTGGGCGATCCGCTCGTCAATGAATATCACGCGGTCGCAATCGGCGCTTCCACTTTTGAGGAAATTGACGAGATAAAGAATATCGCGTTTATGGTGAATTACGCGCTTACAGGGTTCTTCCTTGAACGGGGCGTCAAACTGATTGATTTCAAGCTGGAGTTCGGCAGAACCGCAGACGGCGCGTTGGTTCTCGCGGATGAAATATCGCCGGACACGTGCCGGTTTTGGGATGAGAAAACCAACGAAAAGCTCGACAAAGACCGCTTCCGCCGGGACTTGGGCGCCGTGAAAGAAGCGTATGTAGAGATATGGAATAGATTGACGGAACCATTATGATTGAAGATAGACCTGACAAACTTCGTGAAGAGTGCGGTGTATTCGCCGTTTTCAGCGCGGATGCGGAGCGGGATGTTACGCCGCTTGTGTATTACGGGCTTTTTTCCCTGCAACACCGGGGGCAGGAAAGCGCGGGCATTGCGGTTGCGAAGAACGGCGTCATTGAGTGCCGCAAGGGCATGGGGCTGGTCGGCGATGTGTTCAAACCGGAGATGTTGCGCGACTTCCATGGTTCCGCCGCTGTGGGGCATGTGCGGTATTCCACGGCGGGCGCGAGCGCCATTGAAAACGCGCAGCCCTTTGTGAGCCGGTTTAAGCTGGGTTCCATTGCGGTGGCTCACAACGGAACCCTCACCAACGCCGATGTAGTGCGGGAACTGCTTGAAGATGCGGGAATCGGCTTTACCTCGACCAGCGACAGCGAGGTGATTGTCAATCTTATCGCAAAAAACTACAAGAAGGGGCTTGAGAAAGCGCTGACCGATACGATTAAGTTTGTCAAAGGCTCGTATGCGCTCGCCGTGTTGACGAATGACGCGCTTGTTGGGGTGCGCGATCCGAATGGCATACGCCCCTTGTGTCTTGGCAAAATCGACAACGGCTGGATCCTGTCAAGCGAGTCCTGCGCCATTGACGCGGTGGGCGGTACGCTGGAGCGGGATATTGAGCCTGGCGAGATGATCATCATAAGCAAAGACAATGCGCTCTCGTTCAGTTTCAGCGAGAAAACGCCCCGCGCAATCTGTTCCTTTGAGTACGTGTACTTCGCCCGTCCGGACAGCATTGTAGACGGGGTTGATGTATACGAGTCGCGGGTGCGGGCGGGCGAGATTCTGGCGCGGGAAGCGCCGGCGCCGGCTGACCTTGTCATCGGAGCGCCGGATTCCGGAATGCCCGCAGCCATTGGGTACGGCAGGTCTGCCGGCGCGCCGTTCGGTCTCGGCATTGTAAAGAGCAAGTACGTGGGCAGGACGTTTATCGCGCCGGATCCGAACAAGCGAGAGGCGGCTGTTTCCGTCAAGCACAACGTCATCCACAGCGAGATCAAGGGCAAACGGATCGTACTGATCGACGATTCGATTGTACGCGGCACCACGAGCAGACGGCTTGTCTCCATTTTGAAACATGCAGGCGCTTCCGAGGTGCATATCCGCGTGAGTTCGCCGCCCGTGCGGTTTCCCTGTTTTTTCGGCATTGACACTCCGCACCGCAACGATCTCATCAGCAACATGAACAGTGTAGAGGAACTCAAATCCTCTTTGGGCGCCGATAGCCTCGCGTTTCTGTCCGTTGACGGCTTGCTTGAGTCTATCTGCGGGACGCCGGGCTATTGCGGTTATTGCGGCTATTGTTTCGGTTGTTTTACGGGCGAATACCCGATACCCGCGCCCGGGGAGAATCTCGCGAACAGGTGTTAGGGGCTTATGCGTGTCTTTGGCGGTCGCTAAAGACCAGTTGACAAGCGTTTGCAAAAAACATATCCGTTTTTTCATAAGACTCAGCGCTCTCAAAGGAGCATTAGCGAAAAATGATGAACACGCTCTATTATGCAAGCCCCCCATACCTCAATGTGACGTTTACACCAGCATACAAGCGAACCGGCTGACGGCTTTCGCTCCCCGCAGAATCATCTTTCAGAACAGGTGTTTTCGGGAAGATGTACCGCCTGGCGCAGAGACGCTCTAATCGCCCGCAGTTTTTTTAGAGCTTCCTTCTGATTAGCGCGATGTGTCGCATAGCATGCCCTGCAAAGCGAGGCAAGGCGCGGGATAAAATTTCTGGAGACGGGGTCCGAGAGGGATCGCGCGCGCTTTCCGGCGCAATCAGCGCCAAGACATGGCGCCGCGCAGACGGCGCAAATAATGGAAAGCGCAACGGCCAAGAAAATATGTGAAGGGCGTCCGGAAGTGAAAAAAGCGTTGCGGGGAGGGGAGCGCCGGACAAAAGGGCGTCACGCGGGAGCGGCGGGAGGGCGTGGGGATGAAAAAGCGATTGCGCGCTATGTGAAGAATCAAGGGAGGAATCCCGAAGAATATGGACAAACATATAAAAATAGACAATTAGAGCTGTTTTGAAATATATCTTCAAACAACAATCTTAAAATACCACGGATATCCGCTCCTAGGCTTCTTTATTTTTATAAAAATATTCAACCTCGGATATTGAGTATTTAAAATCTAATTTCAAAAATCCTTGTGGTTATAGATTTCCTTATATAATTCAACTAAATAAGCAAGAATATCAGTTTTTTGTTCCGCATGGCATCAACATCAGAGAATTGTGTTAATAATATCAGTAATTCCATATATGCAAATTTAAAATAAACGCTCTCGATTTCAGTAATATAGTCGGTAACACCATTTATACTGATTTCATCGCCAATGGTCGGGATTAAGTAATAACACAATAGAGGAAAATACCCTGTATAATGATGTCTCTTGAGGGCGGGCAATCAACTGCAATATAATCAAATTTATTTTCGCTCTCATTCTCAATAGCAGCAAGCAAACCAGCGGTAGATAGTATGCTGTTTTTATTGGCAGACAATCTATCCGCAATGTCATTAATTCGGCTGTTTTTTAAATTCAATGACGTTGGGATAAAATGTAATTGTCCGTGGGCTGGAATGGTTTTGATTATATTTTTAACGTAAGGATACATACTAGACTTGTTCGACAACCTCATGAAATACGTAATTCAAAATTAATAATGCCACAGATGAGAGACATCATCAGGAAATGTCTTCCGCAATGATTCCGGTATGGATGCGCCATAATCTTGAGCGTCTTGATCTTTGCATTGACGCCCTCTATGACCGCCCTTTTTCTGGCGGGCCGTTTGTCATACGCTTTTTCATGCTCGTTCATTTTGCGCTTCTTGCCTGGCTTTTTCGGCGTCCGGCTGTTCCCGTGAAGCGCTTCCATACCCAGACGCCCCGAATCGGCCTGCGTCAGGATCGCTTCGCCGCACCCCTTCCCTATCGGTCATTATACACTTTGAAATCGTGGGCGCTCCCCTCCCTCCTGTTGTATGTCCGCCGGTTATTCCGGTTGGCGATAGGCTGTGTTTTTATGGCGCGCCGCTTCTTTTTTGGAAGATGGATTTCATTCGCTCAAATGTTTCACCGCTCACGCCACAGAGCCGTTTGAACGCCTGTCCTTCGGCGTCTTTTCCTGTCCCATACCTTATGCTATCTTTATTACGAGATCCCGAACAAGTCTATTCTTGATATTGCCCTCAAGTATTTGTAAACGCGAGGTCTCATTAATGGTCTCGCCATACAATTCAAAAGCATAGTTGAGCGTTTCTTTCACTGGTTATTCACAAAAGAGATCCCGGAAGTCTCCATGCAAATAGTGGTAAGAGAACATTGCGGATATAAGTCTATTAAAAAACTTTTTTTTCCATAGTTTTTAGTCAAACCGGCTCCAATCTCAAATACGGCGGTCGTTTTTCCTACACCGCCTTTATAATTACCGATGAATATTTTCTTTGCCATAATCCATAGTCTCCTTATTTTTAGTATAGCCTGTTTCTTATTTTGTACAACGCTTCACTCTATAACTCAAGCGCCCTGGTCTTTATCTTATGTTCAATATAATCCGCAAAATCCGCGATTTTCATGGGTGGAAGCTGCTTGCCATCCCGCAAGCGGATCGAAACCGCGCCTCCATCCACTTCTTTTTGCCCCACAACAAGCATATATGGAACTTTTCGGGTCTGACAGTTCCGAATCTTGGCGTTCATGCGGTTGTCGTCAAGCTCGGCGGAGACGCGCACATCCCGCGCCTTGAGTTCCGCGACGACCGTTTTCGCGTAATCGTTGAAATTTTCCGCGACTGGAATAACAACAGCCTGTTCCGGCGCGATCCAGACCGGAAACGCGCCGCCAAAATGTTCGATAAGCACGCCGAAAAAACGTTCGAGCGAACCGAGCAGGGCGCGATGCACCATATACGGGCGCTTCTGCTGGCCATCCGAGTCGATGTACGTCATGTCGAAGCGTTCCGGCTCGTTGAAATCGAACTGTATGGTGGTCATCTGCCACTCGCGTCCAAGCGCATCCTTTATTTTTAGGTCGATCTTGGGACCGTAGAACGCGCCGCCGCCCTCGTCAATCTCATAAGGAAGCGATTCGGCGTCCACAGCTTTGCGCAGGCTTTCAAGCGCCGCGTCCCAGCGGCTCCGCTCGCCCACGGATTTTTCCGGCTTGGTCGCAAGATAGGCTTTGATGTCCTTGAAGCCAAAGACGTTCCATATTTCAAGGCTGAAGCGAAGGACTTCCCGAATTTCGCTTTCCATTTGCTCAGGCGTACAGAAAATGTGGGCGTCGTCTTGGGTAAAGCCCCGCACCCGCAACAATCCATGCAGTACGCCGCTTTTTTCATACCGGTAAACTGTGCCCAGTTCAGCCCAGCGCAAGGGAAGATCGCGGTAACTGCGGACTTTATTCTTGTAGATCATGATGTGGAACGGACAGTTCATGGGCTTTATGATGTAGTCCTGCTTGTCGATTTCCATAGGCGAATACATATTGCCCTTGTAAAATCCGAGATGCCCCGACGTCTCCCAGAGCCAGCTTTTCCCGATATGCGGGGTGTAGAGAATTTCATACCCATTGCGGTAATGCGTTTTGCGCCAAAAGTCTTCTATAGCGACGCGCATACGCCCGCCGTTCGGGTGCCAGTAGATGAGACCCGCGCCCGCCTCTTCATGCACGGAGTACAGATCCATTTCCTTGCCGACTCTGCGGTGATCGCGCTTCTCCACTTCCTCAAGGAATAAAAGGTAGGCTTTCAAATCCTTGGGGTTTTCCCACGCTGTGCCATAGATGCGGGTCAGCATGGGTCTATGCTCGTCCCCGCGCCAATACGCGCCCGCTATGCTTTGCAGTTTGAAAGCGGCGGAGTTGATTTCGCGGGTGTTGGCTGCGTGAGGGCCGCGGCAGAGATCCGCCCACACGGTCTCGCCCACGCTATTTCTCTGTTCATATATGGAGATTTCCGCGTCTTCGGGCAAGCCGTCAATGAGTTCAAGTTTAAATGGCTCGTCCGCGAAACGCCGCTTGGCTTCTTCACGGCTCACCACAACGCGGACAAACTCCTGCTTCTCTTCAATAATTTTCTTCATTTCCGCTTCTATGGCGGGTATATTCTCAGCGGTTATGGGGGTTAAAAACTGAAAGTCATAGTAAAACCCGTTTTCTATTGACGGGCCGATAGCCACTTTCACACCCGGAAAAAGGCGAGTGACGGCTTCCGCCATGACATGGCTCACCGAATGGCGGATTACGGAGAGTTTTTCTTCTTTTTTGTCGGACATATACACCTCGTCATAAGTATGCGGTACATCGCCTGAAAAATCAAGTCCCGACCCTTGGTGAAGAGTACGCTGTAATATGCGGCGTTCAGGGATGTTTCCGGTTGCAACAGATTTTTTATCGCTATAACCACAAAAAGGTATTGACACGCGCCTATACCATGTTTTATACTTTATATCAAAGTCTTATTTTCAAAAGGAGCGGTACGCAATGCGTATGAAAACCCCATATAGTTCAATTCCGGCTCATCGCCTGTTGGGGGGCCCGCCCCCCCCCCCGGCGCCAAGCAAACGTATGATTTGTTGTTTGTCTAGATTACAAGAAGACTCATATAAGGCGTTGTGG
>JAISCC010000101.1 GCA_031265845.1 Treponema sp. | reverse complement strand
TTTCAGCGCAATGAGCCAAATCATCCCATAGCAACTGATATTCAGGCGCATCCGAATACGCCGCCTGTGAATAAAAAAAGAGCAGCGCTAAAAATATGCGTCTCATTCAACAATCTCCTATCAAACCCAAAACTTTTTCTAAAGTATTATACAAAAATATTATAGAATGCACGCTCCTTGCTCTCTGATGGTTTCAATTACGGAGAAAATAAGAAATGTAAACACGAACCTCACGAACGGAACAGGGCGGACTTCATTATCACGCGGAAAACCCAGATGAAACCAACGCTCTCAAACCAAAAGTTCGCGCTGTTCGTGTCAAAGCCGGGCAATATTCCAGTCATAGCCGCAGATAGCAACCCAACGACACGCCTGTTCGCGCCGTTCGTGTTTTACTGGGGCAACGTTATAGTATGCACGATGATGTTTCTTTCAGCAAGCGCGGCTTCCGCCATTTCCTGCGTGATGGCGCCGACCGGACGCGGGTGGGGCGGCGCGTCTCCTATGAGGATGATGACACGCGCTTGGGCTTCCCATGGAAACTTGGTCGCGCCATCGTACAACGCCTCGTACACCGCCTCTGGAGTGTCTTTCCCGCCGCCCACGGCTATCCTGTCAAGCTCTCTTTGAATCGCCGCGCTAGTAGTGGCAAAGGGAATCACCCTGGTGACATACGCTTCCTTGTAGTCTTTGTAAAGCGTCAATCCCACCCTGAAAGAAGGAAATGCGCCGCTCATGCTGAACAACAGGGGCGCCAGGGACATTTTAATCTCGGCAATATCGTCTTTCATGCTGCCGGTGGTGTCAAGACAAACCACCACGTCAAGGGATTTGCCCTTCTCTTTTTCAAGCAACTCTTTAATGTTTGGCGCAATATCATCAGGCGCGGACGACAGCCTCATCGTGCCGCCAGTCTTGCGGCTTACATCCGAAAATGTCGCAAGAGTCTCAAGCATATAATTTCCATCAGGCGGACCGGGCAGGGGCTTCTGCGTCACCTCAAGGACAAATGGGTTGTCCTGGAAAACGCCCCCATAGTCCCCAAAAGGCAACGCGAAAGCGCGGAGGTTGAAATAAGCGCCGTCACGGACATACAACTCGCCGTGGCGTCCGGTTTCATAGCCGTAGTTCAGGATGTACGGAATATAGATGTGAAAAGCTTCGCCGAACTCCTCGTCGCGCTCCGGCGTGGAATCAATAAGCGACCAGACGCCGCTTGTCGGGGAAAGGGGCGCGCCGTTGATAATCCTCACTTCGTTGCCGTTGATCGCATTCCATGATGGAGCGCGGTATGCGTAATTCGGCTCATTGTACGTGAAATCCTTGGTGGTTTCGGCTATCAGCACCGAGGCGATGTCAGGCTTTTTCCGTATGAAAAGATGGAAACCCCCGTCAACGCGTTGCTCAATGCGGAGGTCTTCCTTTTCTATGGTCAAATCAAGCGCATAGACATGGGCGAGCGAAAACATACAGAGCAGTATACAGAGGTTCTTAGCCGTCATGCGAATCTCTCTTCTTGCGCGCTTGGTCTAAGACGATTGCAATATCTGACATGGTGAACAGCCTCCTCTTCTAATAAATTATTTACCGTCTCTTTATATTATGGGAACCGGGGTTTCCAGAGTCGCCCTTATTACTTTTATATAATTTCTCGGCATAGCATCTGGAATATTCTCTTGGTTATAGTTAATTATACTATCAATATCCAATCCCATATCTTTTGCTCCTTGCAGTATCAGTATAACGCCGGTTTTCATTAATTGCATGCTAGCTGCAAAATTACTCTCTTTTATATTGCCGTTATTATATAATAGCGTACTTAACGCCATACATTTGACAGCAGCCCGATACATTTGATTTATAATAGGCAATACATCAGTTGGATCTGTGGCTTGAGAAGCCGTTTCTGTAAAAAGTTCATTAAGTTTCCTAAAATTATTTTTCTCATAATTTATCTCAAGCAACAATATACTGTTGTCTGTCGTTTTATATTCTTCTATAAGAGAGCTAACGTCGCTGTTAATTATTTCTTCATAACTATTTTGTACTTGAGAATATGAAGACGCCGTTATAAAACCAAACAAACAAAAGGCGATAATTTTTTTCATTGATTTCCTCCGTAAATTCAGTATAGTTTCTTTACATCATCCTGTCAACTATTTTTCAATGATTTGAGCTGAAATGGCGCATAACGCTCTTTATGGGCAAGCCTTCGGTTATTATACGCTTGATTGCAACCAAACTGCAACACGACGCCTTGCTTGGAGCGGTCGTGGACTGATTTCAACAGCCGTCCATTATGCCAAGCCATACATTTCTTTAACGGACTGTCTCTTTTGCTTATGTCTCTAAATATTCGATGCGGCTTCCCGTCGTCATAATCCCATATTGTCACTGTAGTTCGCGTTTTGAAATTGGCTCATACGCTTCATATTTTTTCATCAGATGGCTTTCCTAAAACACCGGCGCAACACTAGGCTTCTCCTGTGTCGCGCAACTGCTTGCATATCGCCGCCGCTCCTTTTCACGGCGCGCCGCAACTTACGCCGACGCATTTGGACTGCGGCGGCGAAGCCTAGAAGGGCAGCTTTATCTTTATTCCCAATCTGAAACAGGGAACCTCAATATAGACGCTATCGCCTATGGACTGCTGTAAAAAGCCCTTGTCGTTCATCCCCTTGGAAACAGAGGATTCATAACCATCTCTCAAGAAATACATGGAAACGCCGACTTCCGCAAACAACTTGAATAAAACCGGCGCCTCCCAGTCATACCCGATATACAATGAAAGGCTTGCTGGAGAAAAATCGTCGAACCAGTCGGCGTCTTTTTTTATTCTGCGGGTGTAGTTTAAGCGGGCTTGCAGAACGCCCTGTATGTACAGTTTCGGAATGTACGGCTCTTGCGTGTTAAAACGGTATCCCCCCGCAACGCCGGGCATAACAAGCGGCGCGGCAGTGAAACTCGTTTGCAAAGGCGGAACGCCAGACGATTCGCCGCCCTTGGAAAAGAAGCCAAACGCCTGCTGTTGCAAACCTACGCTGAAAAACCAGCCGCTGGTTCTAGAATTACGGGTATACCAGATTTCTGGAAAACACGCCTGAAAGACCCCTATGTCTAAAGAAGAGGGATAAAATTTCTGCGAGGGAAGGACAAGCTCATTTTTGTCTTTATCGGCAAAGAAAACGCCGGTGCGGGTGACATATTTCTCATGCGCCATTGTCCATTTGTAGACGCCGGGCAGGGGAAGTACAAAACGTATGGAACCGGATTCCGGTATGACCAGAGATTCATCGACGAAACCGGAGACAGTTGCGCCGGCAGGCCCGTAGAGGGTGAACAACGGCTTGAGTATGGGTTTTATAAAATCGGCGAGATCGGTTTTGATGGGAAGCCAATAGTAAAGCAATAGATCGTCTTCCGTAGGAATCGCCTCGGTGAACGTCTTGTCCAGTGTGTGCAGGCTTGAGAAAAGATCGGTAAACGTATAGCGCACGGTCGCCGTTCCGGCGGTAATATCGCCCGAAACGTAAATATCGGCGAGAACCGGTATATTGCGGCTTGCCGCGTCCGCAAGGGGATCCGCCGCGTCCGTTTCATTGTCATACCGGAAAACATGGGCGATATTTTCCGTTCCGTTCAAATACGATTCTATCGAAAAAGCCCAGAATTCTTTGGAGGGAAAAGCGCCGGCGTAGGAGTCCCATACATAAACGCCCGCTTCACGCGCAAGAAAATAGAAATCCTCGTCTATATGAAATCTATAGAGGATGTTGACGCTTCCGCTCAGATAGTCAGGAAGGCCGTCGGCGGCGGGCGCCGCCATCGCTTCCACCGCCGACGAACCGCCTGTTTCCTGCGCATTGACAAAGGCGCTTGACAGCAAGGAAAAAAACAATACAAAGATGACAACTCGTTTTACCATTTCAGCATTACTCCAAAAGAAACGCACCACCCGCCATCAGAAACATCGTTTCCAAAACTGTTTCTCGAATAGGTGAAAATCTCAGGCAACCGGACTTCGCTTATAATTGCAAAACGGGAAAAGTGGTATTCCGCGCCGAACCACAGGGGATCCGCAAGGAAATTGGCGGCGTTGTCTACAAAAACAATTGACACGCCGGTTCCCGCCAGCACACGGAATGGAAACTTTCTATCAGGCAGGAGATACAAGCCTGTTCCAAAGCGCAATTCCTGATACAGGCGCCCCCTGTCAGGATTCAGGGGCAGCTTTTCTTGCCAAAGCGAATAGTCGGCGCTGAAAAACCACCGGTCAAGCGCAGGATAAAAACGATAGCCAAGACTCACGCCGTACTTGAGCGGCGTCGCGGGAATGCCTCTGAGGTCGGTCATAAAACTGGCGGCCTGCCGCATCTTCTTGAGCGGTTTCTGCAAGGCGGCCGGCTCTCCGGTGACACCGACGGCAAGCTCAAACGGTTGCTCCCAATAGCCGCTTTTGACGGCTGTTCCAAAAACAGGACTCCCTTCCACAAAAAGAAAAAACGGCGCGACAAGCTCTTTATTTTTCACGACTCCGGCGGAAACGCCGTCCGTATCGCCGAAAAAGACTTCTATGCCGTCTTCAGGCGCGGTGAATTTTTGAGAGACGCTTACGGCTGTGTCCCCGCTGAAGACGGATGTGTGGAAAGACTGTTGGTAATTCTGAATGAGTTTTTCCGCGGAGTTGTCAATGGAAGCGTCGGTTAAAAGCCCGACATAAAACGGCGTCCAAAACGTCTCGCTTGCCCTGATAAAGTTGTCAACTGCGTCATATATGGAGAAACGCCACGACAGGCGGTCGTTGCCGTACGTGGTGTATACGGTAATCGCCCAGCGGACATCCGCCTCCGCGCAATGCCGCTGTAGTTCCCCGGACGAGAAATCACCCGTTTCGCTCCTGACGTAGGGCAACTTCGCTTCTATACCCGCCTCATACAGCGCCGCGTCAACCGCATACGCCACATAGTCAATGGCGTTGTACAAATCAGGCGGGGCGTTTTCTCTTCCTTGGTGATAGAAAACAAGGACAGCCGATTCTCGCGCTTCAGCCGCGCCATCCGCGCTGACAACGGGTTCATCCCGTGAGGCTTCATCAACTGCAATTTCATCAGATGTGGCTTGCAGAGCCGGAAAAGAAAGCGATGACAAGCACAACAGACAGCCCGTTAAAAATTTTATATGGTTATTTTTCATTTTTCGCGCATGATCTCCACGCCGTCCCAGTGTTCAGGAGGCGGCTCTTTTATATACCGCTTGCACCGGTCGATATACCGATCCGACGCGAGATCGTTGGGAAGCAAAGCCCTCACCTCTTCAAAAACCGCAAGAGATTTGCCGAAGTTCCGCTCATAGTATAATTGCACCGCGTGTTCGTGCAATTTCCACGCTTTTTGCTCCACCGGCGTTATGCGTCGGCGCGCCGTCAGGATAAGCGCGCCCAGCGTCTTTCCTTTCACCGCCACGCGGTCAATGGTTCTGCACGGGATTATGCCTTGAATTTTTTCGTATACGCTCTCAGAAAAAAGGATCGGCTCCTTGTACATTTTGGTAAGACCTTCGAGGCGGGACGCGAGGTTCACTGAATCGCCTATGACTGTGTAGTTCATCTTGCGTTCGCAACCGATGTTTCCCACCGTAACGACGCCGTAATTGACGCCTATGCCAATGTGGAATTCCGGCGCGCCAAGTTTCGTCTGCGACATGTTGAACTCAGTCAGCGCTTCGCTCATTTCAAGACCGGCCAACACCGAGGAAAGCGCGTCGTTTTCACGCGCAACAGGCGCGCCAAAGATCGCCATAATGGCGTCGCCGATGTATTTATCCACAATGCCATCCCTGTCCATGATGATGTTCACCATGGTTTTGAAGTAACGGTTGAGCGAATTGACCAGATCGTCCGGTTGCATCTTTTCGGAAATGGTGGTGAAACTGCGTATATCCGAGAACAGAATGGCGGTTTCGCGGTTCGTGCCGATCAGCATCTTTTCGGGATTGACAAATATTTCATCAATAACGTCCGCAGGCACGTATAATTGGAATACGTTTCTGATTTTCCACTCGCGCCTTTGCGCTATCGCCGCGTCAAACGCATAATTTTTTATCTGTTTATAGGCTACATCCAAATTTTGAAGCATGATGTTAAACGTATGGGAAAGATGTCCGATCTCGTCTTTGTAATACACGGGAACCGTTTCAGCGAGCGTGTTCTCTTCAATAATGCGCCTCATGGAAGAAACCACATTTTCTATGGGCATGGTGATGTAGCGGGCCATTATAAAGAGGAGCAACACACCGGCTGCCAGAACGCCGATCAATATGGCGGCCGATGTTCTGAAAATCTGCTCAACCGGTCCGTAGAATTGACTCCGCTCTTCCGTAACGAACACTTGCCAATTGAAGGGCGCAAACGGCATGGTGTAGGCCGCGCGTTCAACGCCATTGATTCGCGTGAAAAGAAATCCATTTTTCTCGACTCGGACGTTGGCGAAAAGCGCAGCCGCCTCTTCCGGCGAAACGGTGAGTCCGCCCGCCATAATAGCGATCTGCGCGTCTTCATCAAGCGCGAAAATAGCCTCGGTGGGGCTGCGGAGTATGCCGCGTGAGAAGTTTCCAACCGCCTCTTGCGCCACCGATTCCATTGAGAGATTGCCAACCATATTATTATCAACAAGAATATTCCACTGCCCTTCGGCGTAACTTATGACTTCTTCGGTCTTGAATTGCAGAGAGCCAACCGCTATGTTATTGACCGCAGCCGCAGCCAAAAGATATGACGCCCCGCCCACCATTGCGATAGCGACCGTCAAGAGGGGTACGACAATAAATAGTATTTTGACTCTGATTTTCATGGAAGCAGTATACAGTAGGTCGGCGATTTATACAAGGATGCATATAAAAAACCGCCCGGACGCGCCCCGCCCTTCAAGACGGGGGAGGGTTACACTTTTTTGTCCTCTTCTTTATTCCATGTCTTCTACGATTTTCGCTTCCGCGAAGGGGGTGGTATAGGGTATATAAGAGCTGACATAGGAGACGGTCATATCCAGCCCCGCATCATGGAATCCGTTTTGTATATTTTTATGCAATTCGGAATACACCGCCGGCACCTTCTGAATCGCCTTTGTGTATGCGTTTATCTCGTAATGCGCGTAGAAATCATCAAGTTTTGTCTGAAGCACGAAGGGCATGGGGTCACGCTCAATGTGCGGCGTCTTGAGCGCGGATTCAATGAGAATCGAATGCACCGTCTGCCAAGGCGTTGAATAGCCGAAAGTGATGGTTACATGCAGGATAAGCCCGTGATCGTTTTCGTTGTCTGCGGAAACATTGTAATTGGTGATGCTTGAAGTGAGTATCGTGGAATTGGGGAAGGTGATGTATTCGTTTTTATGGGTGCGCAATCGTGTTACCGTCGCGGATTTTTCCACCACAAACCCCACGACATTGCCGATCTGTATCCGGTCGCCCAGCTTGAACGGCCTCATGTAGGTGACGACAATGCCCGCCACCAGATTCCCGATGACGGAACTCGATCCCAGCGAAAACAGAATGCCGACGAACACGGAAACGCCCTTGAAAATATCGGATTCGGAATTGGGCAGGAGCGGGTATATGAGGATGATGGTGAAGGCGTATATCAATATCCGCAGTATGTTAAACGTAGGCTGCGCCCAGTCCGCGTAAAAGCCCGGAATAACGAGCTTTCCTTTTTGAATCTGGGTGATAAAAAAACGCAGCGCTTTCATCGTGTAATGGGCGATTAGAAAGGTAATGAAGATGGTTATCAGATTGGGAATATATCTGACAATGGCAATTCCCGTATTTTTGAGAGGGGAAATGATGTAACCCAACAATCTTGTCGCAACGCCGCGGGTTTGTTCAAAGATGGCGAATACGATAGGCAAGGTTAAATATACGATCAGCGCGTATACAACATATTTGAGTATCCTTGCCAAAAAAAAGACGGCGTTCGCTATTTGCTGTGAATCAAAGAGGGTGTATTGCCTGAAAACAACTGGCTTGATAACCATCCCGTTTTGTATTTTATTTTGCAGTTTTACAAACAGACGCCTGACCAGCCGTATCAGGAGAATCACAAGAATGATTACCGCAATGGCAATGCCAAATCTTATAAAGATGTTTTTTCCTGCGATCCCGTTTACCACAGAAGAAACATCCGACTCAAGAGTCTCATCCGCCGCATTTGTCTGGGCAAACAGCGCGGAGGATGAAGAAACAAAAAGAAACGCAAAAATAAATCGTAGGCTATCCATTCCTCAACTATATACGTTTTATTGCAAATAAGCAAATGGTTTTAAAAAAGTTTTTTGATGAGACGCAACGCTGACGCAACGCTATAGTAGGATGTGTTATGCGCTAACGCTGGCGCGTGTCGCGGCGCAACGGGTTTCAAAGAGACGCGGGAGGAGATGCGCCTCTTTGAGGGGACGGCGCCGGCGTTCCTTCCGCGAAGGGAAGCGCGGCGGAACCTCCTGCTCTTGCATATTCACTTCTGTTTTGCTATGCTTGCATACTGTACTATAATTAGAGGAGAATTATTATGCCGACACCTGGAGAACGAATTGTTGAATTGTGCAAAACGTATTCCGTCAGCAATGAGACGCTGGCCGAACGCAGCGGTTTAAGTCTCGAACTTATTAAGCGTATTACTGAAAGTGGTCATATTCCCGACCTTGCCCCGCTTCTGAAAATTTCACGCGCCCTGGGCGTCAGGCTGGGCACGCTTCTTGATGACCACGAAAGTCTTGGTCCCGTGATTACCCGATCCGGCGCCGCGAATGAGACCCCTCGCTTCATAACCGGACTGCCTTCGGACGCAAGCGGCGCGGAAGGGCGCGGCGGGCTTACGTTTAAGGCGCTTGCCGCAGATAAAGGCGGCAGACACATGGAGCCGTTTATCGTAGACATCGCGGTTGACGCGGAACAGAAGAAATCCACCCATGAGGGCGAGGAATTCATCTATGTTCTGAGCGGCAATCTCTCGCTCGAATATGGCGCCGATACGCATACGCTTCACGCGGGCGATTCGATTTTCTATGACTCGATAGCGCCGCACCGGCTCCTTTCCGCCGACAAGCGGCCGGTGCGGATTCTCGCCGTAATTTACACTCCGGCGTGATGGAGATCAATCGTGGCTATAAGATTTGAAACGACTTTAAGCGCGGTTCTACGGAAGAACGCCCAGGAATATCCGGATCACGAGTTCATCATATACGCGGATCGTGGCTTGCGGTGGACGTACGCCGAATTTGACAAACGGGTTGATGATCTCGCTCGTGGATTTCTCGCCATCGGGCTTGAAAAAGGCGACCACATCGGCGTCTGGGCGCCTAATATACCGGATTGGCTCACGGTTCTGTTCGCGTCAGCCCGCACCGGCATGGTGCTGGTTACGGTGAACACCGCATACAAGACCCACGAGCTTGAGTACCTGATGAGGCAGTCCGATCTCGCCTGTCTCTGCCTTTCCGATGGATACCGCGACAGCGATTACGTGTCTATGGTGAATGAGCTTGCGCCTGAGATAAAAACCTCGCCTCGAGGTCGCCTGAACTCGGAGAAATTTCCCTATTTACGGCATATAGTCTATATTGGGCAGCAAAAACACCGGGGCATGTACAGCTTCCCTGAGTTGCTGTTGCTGGGGCGGCATATGGACATGGCGCGACTCCATGCGATTGAAGCCTCATGCGGGACAAACGATGTGGTGAACATGCAGTACACCTCCGGCACCACCGGTTTCCCCAAAGGCGTCATGCTGACGCACCGGAATATTCTCAACAACGGCTACAGCATCGGCGAGTGCCAGAAAATGACGAGCCAAGACATCGTGTGTCTGCCGGTGCCGTTTTTCCACTGTTTTGGGCTTGTGCTTGGTATGATGGCGATTCTCACCCACAGCGCGACAGCCGCGCCGGTTGAAAACTTCGATCCACTTGTCGTGCTTGCGACCATTCAGAAGGAAAAATGCTCCGCAGTATACGGGGTGCCGACCATGTACATAGCGGAGATGAACCATCCGATGTTCAACATGTTCGACAAGTCAAGCCTGCGGACAGGCATCATGTCCGGCTCGTATTGCCCCATTGAGGTGATGCGCCGCGTCATAGACGAGATGCACATGCCGGAAATCACCATTCCCTACGGGCTTACCGAAGCCTCGCCCGTCACCACCATGACCAAAACCGACGACCCGATTGAGGCGCGGGTGGAGACCGTGGGGCGGGCTTTGGAGGATGTGGAGGTTGCCATACGCGATCCTGAAACGGGCGAGGAGTGTCCGGTTGGAGTGCGGGGCGAGTTTTGCAGCCGGGGCTACAGCAACATGAAAGGGTACTACAAAATGCCGGAAGCCACGGCGAAATGCATTGATGAAAATGGCTGGCTCCATTCCGGCGACCTTGGCGTAAAAGACGAGCGGGGATATTTCCGCGTTACCGGACGCATCAAGGACATGATCATCAGGGGGGGCGAAAATATTTATCCCAAGGAAATCGAAGATTTTCTCTACGCCATGCCCGGGGTCAAAGACGTGCAGGTGGTGGGGATCGCCAGCAAGAAATACGGAGAAGAAGTCGGCGCGTTCATCATTCTGCATAAGGATGCCGTTATGGCGGAGGAGGATGTCAAAGATTTCTGCCGCGGCAAGATCAGCCGTTTCAAGATACCCAAATACGTGTTCTTTGTCGATTTGTTCCCGCTTACCGCAAGCGGCAAGGTGCAGAAGTACCTTATGCGGGAAATGGGGTTGCAAAAGGTTCAGGAATTGGGCGTTGCAACGTAGGGTGCCATGAGGCGCCCCTGTTTTCACCGGAAGGCTGGTGTGCGCCATCCACCGGAAGGAGCCGCCTCGCTCCGGCGGGGCGATCCTAAAGGGGCGGAGCCGTTTATCCGCGCATTCCAATAGATGCGGGCGGTCTGTGTGATGTCTTCCTTCCACGGGGGCGCCAGACCCGCCAACGGCGAATCCAATGCCTTCATACCACTTCTCCTCAAATGTGGATTGCATTTCTCCACCCGAAATCCGGCAGGTGGCTTGCAACGGCTGTGTAGCCGCGCCTTTCCTGCAAGAACTTATAGCTCTTCAGTATCCGTTTGCGCCTTTTTGTCGCGTTTAATAATCCTGACTTGACCCATACAGGACGTGAAGTGATAATACTGCGGAGTAAATAGGGTGAGAGCATTCCTTTGCGATTTTCCGTAGCGCCAGCTCAGGAAACGCAACGCCGGCGCACAGCTTCTTGGAGGAATTGCTGGACGAGTCTTTCGCTGAATTGCGCGGAGCGCCCAGCGCGTCATTTGGCGCGGCGCTCTAGAGAGGAGAAAACAAACGCTGAAAAAAATTTCTAAACACAAACGGAGTTTTTTTGTTATTTTTTCTCTCAATAGCTCGTTAGCGTCTTGGTTGTTCGTATCGCTGGCTTCCGGGAAGCTGACGTTTATTCTTTATCCTTTTCATTCGCAAACATCTTTCTCATCATCGCAAGTTTCAGCGTTATCAGGTGTCAGTCAAGCTGTATTGCGCCGCCGCGCTTTGCTTCAAACTGTTTCCATCGCGAATGTTTTTTTTGCGCGTTGCAACGTTTTGACCGCTTTGGAGCCATCAATTTTTCTTACATTATTAAAAGGCGGTTTTTCGCGCCGCGCTCTATTACAAAAACTTCTTTTTCGCGACTGTCGCTTTGTCTGCGGCGTATGCGCTGGTCGTGGCGTTGTTTGACATTCCCGCTGTTATCCGCGATAAAAAAACTTTGCTTCCGCCGTAGGCGCTCAAAGATATTCCCCGTGTTCTTTTCGCTTGTTTTCCGCTCGCGCTCGTTACCATGGTCTATCCGTACATGGCGTTTATTACCCGCTACCGTAAATCAACTCTATCTCGCCAAGAAATTAGAACGATAGGGCGAAGCGTGGGTATGGTACTACAGCGGGTAACTTTATTGACGACCGTGTTGCATGCGCCGCGTTTCTGGAAAATGACAAAGCCGACGCGTTGGGCGATTGCGCAGTTAAAAAAGATGCGTGGCGCGTATTCGCAGTGGAGATTCCGCCTTCACCGCGCGAAGGCGTTTCCCGCCGCCCCATAGTCTTGACCGCCCAGACTTATCAGGCGGGGCGGTCAAGACTATGCGCTCACTTCAAGAAATTCAACAGCGTCTGCGGCAAAATCCTGGACGCGGTTTGCAAAGTCGCTTTGTGGGCGAAATCCATCATGCCCAGATCAACCGTAGCTGTGGCGAAGTCAAGCGCAGATTCTCTGCCGAGCGCGGTGGTAACATTCGGGATATCCGCGTTTATCCGCTTCCAGGTGGATTCCGCCCGTTCCACCCGGCTGCCAATATCGACAAGCCGCGTCTGTACGTTGTTCAGGGCAAGGTCTACGCCGCCTATGCCGCGTCCGCCGAGAAAAGAAGCGTCTCCACGGTAGAGCGCGTCGCGCAGATCAATAACCATGTCGAACACTGATCCGCCGGAAACCGCCGCCGCTGGATTCCAGTTGGGCGCGCCTTGGACTGCGTTTGGGATGACAAGTCCTAAATCTTGCAACACGGTTGAGCCTTGAGCGTCTTCCATGCGGATAAGATGAGGATTCGTACCTTCAATGACAAGCGAGTGTTTTTCAGGGTCAATGGATGCATGAACAGGCGCTGAAGAATCGTTTATTTTGGCGACAATCGAAGAAAGGTTGTCGCCGGGCGTAACTTGAATTGCAACGCCATCGACAAAAAACGTCCCCTGTGTTGCGATTTCATAGTCTGTGGCGTCATAATTTGAAGTTACCGTCATTTTCTCAGCCCAGAACGCCTCTCCCCCTGATATGTCAAGATTTATGTATAGCCCGTCTCCAGTCTCAGCTCGCCGCGAAGCGCCCGCCCCTTGATATTCGACCGCGACAACCATGGACTCCTGTCCGCCGTCAACTTTGCCTTCAATAAGACGGAACGGCTCGGTGAACGCCTTATCCCCGGCGAAAACCTTGTCGCCATCCGGTCCTATCGCGTTGGCGATAGAGGTCAGCTCCTTCAAAAGCTCGTTCACCTCAACGCCCATAGCCTGCATATCTTCCTTGGTGTAAATCCCGTTGGCGCCCATCACGGCAATCTCACGAATGCGTTGCAACACATCGTTCGCTTGCTTCATGTAGGCGTCCGTCTGGTTCAGATGTTCTTTTACATAAAGCGCGTTTTTCTCAAACCGGTTAAGGCGCGCAAGGTAGGACTCGTAGCGCACCGCGTGGGACGCGGCAAGCGGATCATCACGGAGGTTGTTGAATTTTGTCTGCCCCGCGATTTTCGCCTGTATGTTTGAAAGCGACTCTTCCTGTCTGCGCAACCTGTATTGAATGTCGTCATTCGGCATATTTGTTGAAATTCTAAACATTTCTTGCTCCTCTAAATGTATAAATGGCGTAGTCCGCCGTAGCTTGTGGCGGCGCTACACTCCCAACCGGTTGATTAACACGTCAAGCATGGAATTCACCGTATTAATGTACCGCGCCGCAGCTTCGTAGCTATGCTGATATTTAAGCATATTGGCAAGCTCTTCATCTATATTAACGCCCGATACGGATTGCCTCATGTCATTGAGCTGTTTCATAATAAGATTCTGCGTTTCAAGCATACGCCCGCTCTGTTCGCCCAGTATGCCTATGCGCCCAACCGCATCCGCAAAGTAATCGTCAAAGGAGCCTTGCTTGCCGACCATGACATCGGTGTTGCGCAAGGACGCGACAGCCAAAGCCGCCTCGCCATTGCCGGGATTAGCCGCTCTGCCATTTTCGCCGAATCCGGCGGCGACGGACACCGGATCTTTGACAAGCGCGAAATTCACTTCGATCCAGCCGGAAGGGTGGGCGACTGGCGCGGTTGAAAAATCGGCGGCGCTTGCCCGAAGCGCGTCGACCGCATCGGCTTGCGCCCAATCATACGCGCCTTCCGCGCCGCCGGCGCCAAGAACCCCCGCATATCCGGCGAGGAAATGCCCTGAATCCTCAATATGCCTGATGACAAAATCCGGCGTATCCGCGCTTCCGGTGGGCGTACCTTTAAGAGTGAGTCGCCCATCCCGGTTCAAACGGGCCGTAACGTCGGCGCCGGAATTGTTGATGCGGGAGATCACATCCGCGACCGTATCGGTGGGGTAGTACGGCACATTCACAGTACCGTCCCCGGCGGACAGGGTGACGGCGCCTTCAAGCCCAATCTGCTCCCGTTCTTCCAGTTTATTCACGCCGCTGATGCGGAAAAGATAGGTGGAATCGTACTCTCCGTCGCCGTCACGGTCATAATTGCCGTTCACATTCGTAACAAAGTGGCGTTCGGTAAAAAAGTCTTCTCCCGTGCTGCCATTCAATCCATACGCGTTGCGGTGAACTTCGTTTACAAGGTCAACAAAGTTTATGGTCATGGAATCAAGGGTCTGGATTTCCTGCTGAATGGTTTCATCACGCAGATCAACCAGCGCGGCGACGCCGCCGCTCCGGAAATGCATCTCTTCGCCCGTGTCCGCCCACGTGATCCGCGAGTAGCCCTGAGTCCCATCCGGCAACGCAGGCGCAGGCTCAAGCGCGAACTGCCGCCCAATAGACCCCTGCACAAGAACCATGCCGTCGGTATGCACCATGTATTCATCCGGGTCGCGGCTGTCAATCGTAATATTAACATAAGAGGAAAGTTGATCCACCAGGAGATCGCGGCGGTCAAGCAGATCGTTGGGATTGTCGCCCTGCGCCTTTATCCGCTGAATGTCGTGGTTAAGCCCCGCAATTTCACGGGTAAGTTTATTCACCTGCTGGATGCGGAGGGTGATGTCCTCGTCAGCCATATCTTGCAGTCCTTTCAGACGGCTGTACCGGTCTTGGATGGCGTCAACCAGCGTCTTGCCGCGTTCGATAACCGCGTTTCTGGGCGCGGTGTCAGATGGATAGGTCGCAAGTTCCTGCCATGAGTCCCAAAAGGCGTCCATTTTACTGCGGATGGAATTTTCACCCGGCTCAAGGTAGGCCTGTTCAAGCATACGTACGTACGGATCGCGGGACCCCCAGTAGCCTTCGTTGCTGGCTTGCGCCACGATGCGTCTGTCAAGGAGTTGATCCCGCGCCCGCTCGATCCGCTGAATCACAACGCCTTGCCCTATTTGTCCGGCTGTTTGCTCGCGGTTCAAACCCGGAAGATAGATGGGATCAAAAGCCGAAAATTCGATCCGTTGCCGTGAATATCCCTTGGTCGAGGCGTTTGAGAGATTATGCCCCGTGGTGTTGATCGCCTGCTCGTTTGCGTTGATCGCCCGTTTTCCGATCTCAATGCCGGTGAATGTTGAAGTCACTTTCCCCTCCTAAAAAGCGGTCTGCATCCCGCTTTTTATACATCCTATGAATCTATGGAACGTCCCAAAACGCGCGGTTTAAAACTCAACGCAGGGAACAAGCCCCCATCTATAACATCTGATCCAAAATTAAAGACCGCATGTCTAATGACACTTTTTTTCCCTGCCGTGAATACACCCCGTTCTTGCGGTCAGGGAAAGCGGCCTTCATAAAATCGCCTATAGTTGAACGCGCCTCATTGAGGTAGCGCAACAACGCCTCATTTGCGGTCTGAAGTTTAAGAGCGCGGTCTTTGACGCTTCGGTATAAATCTGAAAGCTCTCTGCGCTCATCTTCCGGCAAATGGGAAACCATCGTGTAAAAATGAGGCGCCGCCCCTCCAGCGTCCGGCGCGAAAAGGGCGATCCGCTCCTTTTCCAACGCATCAAACGCTTCCTTATAGGCTTCAAGGGAAAAGGCAAGAGCCTCAAAATCCGTCCATTCCCTGTTGATCACCGCCTTTTTTACGGCGTTATGAGTTTCGATGATTTTTTGCAAAAGCTCATCTTCCCTCTCCATCACCTTTTTTTTCTCATTGCGACATGCATCGCGTTCTCCAGTGGAAGGCGCTTCTTTTTCATCGCGATCTGCATCGTCTTCTACGGTGGAAGGCGCAACTTCCACGGTTGCTTCTTCGTCAGGATCCGCCACGCTTTTTTCATCGCGACCTGCGTCGTCTTCTACAATGGAGGACGCGGCTTCCGCTATGGTTTCTCCGACCGCTTCCTCGCTACGCTCCGCCACGCTTTTTTCACCGCGACCTGCATCGTCTTCTACGGTGGAAAGCGCAACTTCCACAGTTGTTTCCTCGTTACACTCCACTATACTTTTTTCATCGCGACATGCGTCACCTTCTACAATGGAGGGCGCGGAATCCGCTATATTTTCTCCGGTTGCTTCTTCGTCAGGATCCGCCACGCTTTTTTCATCGCAACCTGCGTCGCCTTCTACAATGGAGGACGCGATTTCCACCGTAGTTTCTGCGGTTGCTTCCTCGCTACGCTCCGCCACGCTTTTTTCATCGCAACATGGGTCATGATCTGCAATGGAAGACACAATCTCCGCTATGGTTTCTGCAACGGCTTCTTCACTCCGCTCCGCCGCTCGTTCTTCTTCCATATATTTCCTCTTCTACATTATCGGCAGGCGCGTTGGAATTCTTCAATAGAACAACAAGCGCAGGCAAATCTGACGCCCTCTCAAACGCGCCATTGGGCGGCGGCGCTATACGCCGCAACCCAAAATACGCTCGTATTCCGCGATAGTTTCGGCGTGTACAAGCCGGTTCCTCAGTTCCGCCCCTCGCGTCATGCCGCGAGTGTAGGCGCAAAACTGCTTGCGCATTTCGCGGCAGGCTGCGCCTTCGCCAATATCCGCGCTCAACAAGAGAAGCTGGCGGAAGCCCGCCGCGATTCTTTCCCCGGCGCCGGGCGTTGTATAAAACCCTTTGGTGAGCAAGTCCCGTGTAGCGGTGAAAATGAACGGATCGCCCATTGCGCCGCGGGCGAACATCACTGCGGCGCATTTCGTTTCCTCCAGCATCCGCTTTGCGTCTTCCGGTGAAAAAAGATCGCCTGAACCCGCGACAGGCGCCGGTATGCAGTCCGCCAAATCCGCAATATGCGCCCAGTCGCTTTTGCCGGAATACATCTGGCTCCTTGTGCGGCTGTGCAACGTGATCATAGCGGCGCCGGCTTCAACGGCAATGCGGGCGCACTCCCGGCAGTTGATCGATTCGGCGTCCCAACCGGAGCGCATCTTCACCGTTACGGGAACATTCCCCAAATGCGCTTGAGACGAGTTGACGACCGCTTCCACGATTCGTCCCAGATGAGCCGGATTCTTCATCAACGCGGAGCCTGCGCCAGCCTTCACGACCTTGGTGACCGGACATCCCGCGTTTATATCGACTGTGGAAGGGGTCCACAGCGCAAGCATGGCGGCCGCCTTGCCCATGACTTCGGGATTGGCGCCGAACAGTTGAACGCCGTAATGCGCCTCGTTGTCAGCCCGCCGCAGAAGCGTCGCCGTGGGATTTTTTTCATTGTTTTTCCCATTATATGCGGGGTTTCTAATCATGGCTTCCGAAGAGACAAGTTCCGTAAACGTGAAATTTGCGCCCTGTTCAATACAGATCGAGCGGAACGCTCTGTCCGAATAGCCCGCGACCGGGGCGAGAAAGATATTCCCTTCAAGCGAAAGCGCGCCGATTTGAACGCTGTGATACAAACGCATGAATTATATAATAGAAGAAAACGTTTTTTTATTCGAGATGAGAACTCCGCCGCAAATTCGTGCGCGTCATGCGCGAATCAATGGACGTAGTGGTTCAGAATGTCCTCCACCCCGCAGCTTCCCGCTATTCATTGGCTCTTTTTATTACGGTATGCCGCGACGCAAGGCGTCCCCGTCCGGATCGGACGGGAATCCGAAGCGGAAACTAAGAGTGCGCCAGCCGGAAGACAAGGACTTTGAGCCAATCCAAAGGGGTGAGGTTGTCCCTGTGCGGAACGCGAGTACGCCGTTGTCCCACGACCTGCGTCACCTCGTATTTTCCTAATAAAATGGCGCAAGCCTTCTACAAATATTAGATTTTTAGATTTAATGTAGCGCAACTCGCATCCTTGACGTTTTTTATGAAAATAAATAATATAGATAAAGGAGGTGTTGAATTGCATGGTCGAAATTCAATCATTTTTATAGGAATGGCGTGTCTGCTATTTCCCGTGTCGGCGGGAACGGTTTTTGCATCGGGAGCGTCTGCGGGAACGTCTCTTGTTACAAAAAATGGACCCATAAAAGGAGTCCGCGCGAAGGGCGTTTATGCGTATAAAGGAATCCCCTATGCGAAAGCTCCTGTTGGGGATTTGCGCTTCGCTCCGCCTCAAGACGCGGAGCCGTGGACAGAAGTCCGCGATTGTACAAAATATGGGCCCATAATACCCCAGTGGCTTACTGTTTCTCTACGACTGGACAATACGGAACAATCTGAAGACGCTCTTATTTTGAATGTCTGGACTCCTTCAGCGCCTAAAAAGAACGACAAATTGCCGGTATATGTATTTATTCACGGCGGCGGTTACGCATTCGGGAGCGGGAATGAGAAAGATTATGACGGAACGGGTTTCGCGCAAGATGGCGTGGTGGCGGTAACGATCAATTATAGGCTCAGCACCCTGGGTTTCTTCGCTTCCAACGAGACTTACAACCAGTACGGAACAACGGGAAATTGGGGCATACTGGATCAGATCAAAGCGCTTGAATGGGTTCGGGACAATATAGCCGAATTCGGCGGAGATCCGGATCAGGTGACTATAGGGGGCGAATCGGCCGGCAGTTTGAGCGTTTCGGCTCTTGTGTTGAGTCCTCTTGCGAAAGGATTGTTCCGCAGCGCCATTATGGAAAGCGGCGCTATTCTTGCTGCGCAAGCAATGGCATCCCGCGGCGACTTGCAAAAGTCTATAGAACAGTCGCAGGAACTGGCGGGCATTTTCGGCGCCTCGGACACCGCCGAAGGGCTTGCCTATTTACGGCGACTGGATGGATATGTGCTGAATTATCTTAGTCCGTTTTCACTGGATCAGACAAAACCGGCGACGCCCTTTTATCTGACGCCGGTATTTGACGGCGTTGCGCTTCCAAAAGATCCGGTGGCCGCTCTGCGTGAGGGGAATTATAACAAGGTAAATCTGCTTCTCGGATTTAACCACGATGAAGGCACGCTCCTTATCCCGCCTACCGTCGACGCTGGTTTCTATGAAAACTTTGGCTCCCGTATGGCTGGAGAAAATTGGCCCGTAGTCGCGGAGCGTTTCCCGGTAGACGAACATAACACTGCGGCTCAAAGGGCGCAACAGATGTTAGCGTACGCATGGTTCACCGCCAGTGAAAAAGTATTTGCGGATGCGCTTGCTTCTAATAATCGTGTCTTTATGTACAACTTTAATTTTGTCGCGCAAGGTGATCCACAGTCAGCGGCGCTGGGAGCATACCATACAGCAGAATTGCCGTACGTGTTTAATAATATCGCGCTAAAAGGCTTCGTCAGCGCGGAAAATGAAAAACTCGCAAAAGAAATGCACACACGATGGATCAACTTTATCAAAAACGGCGATCCTAACGTCGGCATAACGCCGCCAACCGTTGCGCAATGGCCTCAATACAACCCTGAAAACCCCGATGTGATCTTTTTTGACAATGAAATAACAACGGGTCCATTGCCTAATCAAGAAGATTTTGATTTTATCGCGCACATTTTGTACGGCGTTGGCAACTAGCGTTGTGATTAGACAAATGCATGGGTATAAACTCGAAATTTTTACCCATGCGTCTTTTACGGATTTTACCCTGCCTTTTTCCTACTTAATAACAAGAGCGAACCTTTTATGGGAGCTTCTAAAAACGTGAACCTGCGGTTCGACAGTTTTTAGAGGTTTTCTTACCCTCTGGAAACTCAACCGGAGAGATATTCGCTTATGAAACCTTAAGGCGATAAACCCCGCGAACAAGCCGCCCAATCTGTTGTTTATTATTCATGCCAATGCCATTCACTTGTTGCACCGTACGGTCTATCCGCTCTACTTCCGAAACCATTTCACGCATACCGGTACGTATCTCTTATTTATGCGCTCAAAAGCGTCGCTTTCTCTCATCACCTCTTGGCTTCCTTCAAACATCCCGCTCGCGCCCTTTTACTTCGCCGGTGATCTCGTTTAGTCTCGCTGTAGACTAAAGAATGTTCGGTAATGTTCTAAAATTATTGAGGCAAACACACTCCCCCCAAAAACCAGACATTTATTGCAAGGGCGGCAACCATCTTGTGCGTCTGTTCTGTTTTTGAAAAACGCAGCCCTTTCCCCGCTAACCGGGCGCTCAAGGCGCTCAGGGACAGATGTTTCCTTTCAATCTTTTGCGTGTTTTTCTTCGTAACGGTCAGAGCCTCTGATGAAAAACACTCATAATACGCATAGCCGCCATCGGCATAGACCTTCCCCAGGTTAAGCGGCTTAAGCGGTTCCAGCAACGTGTCAAGATTCCCACGCCCCCTCGCCCCAAGCCAGAAAGCGATGGCTTCGCCGGTTTCGTGGCCAACAGCCCGCCACAACCGAATTTGACGCTTTTTATCGTGATGAAAGCTCCGCATTTCGTCCATTTCAACGCGGACAGCGATGTTTTCATGGGATTCAAGACAGCTTTTGTTCACGTGATCCACCAGCCCTTCTTTTTTTTAATTCCTTTATAACGGCGTCGGCGCTTGCGCCTGATCCCCCTGCGGCCGCCCGTATTCCGGCCCCGTCGCCGCCCATTTGATTATGGCTTTCTTTACAGCAGGCTTACAGCTTTATAATAACAAGTCTAGAACAGAGTACCCTAACCGTCCTAAATGGCCGCTCTTTAAGGCGCGGCATTAGCCTCCACTGCAAATAAAATACGCCGGAAATGTTGCGTTACGAGGAAATAGAACATTTAAATGAGCCGCCACGCGGCAATTAGATGAAGGGTGTCCACTTCCTATGTGGAGATGATATGGGGGATGGTCTTAGCCAGAATCGGGGGCGCTTCGATCCCTTGCAACCGCCGCCATGCAAGGGTGTTAATCTCCGTGAGGGCGCCATTGCTGCATACGCAAAAAATGGGTATACTCAAGTACATGGATTCATCTCTATCAGATAGTAACGAAGAAAGAAAAGAGCTTTTAAGACAATTCGCCCGCGACGCTCCGCTTGAACCCGGCGTGTACCTGTGGCGGGATGAGGAAAACAATGTCATTTATGTGGGCAAAGCGAAAGCGTTGCGCCACCGGCTTTCGTCGTATTTTTCCGGCGAAAAAGACCCCAAAACCGCCGCGCTCATCAAACGCGCCGAGCGCATTGAAACCATCATCGTTGCGAATGAGTACGACGCGCTTCTCCTTGAGAACACGCTCATCAAACAACATTCGCCCAGGTACAATATCAATCTTAAAGACGGGAAAACCTATCCTGTCATTCGGATCACTCCGGAGGAATTCCCCCGTGTGTTCAAGACGCGGTATATTGTCGAAGACGGTTCCCTGTATTTTGGACCTTTCACCAATTTGCAAGCCATAGAGACCTTGATGGCTATGGTGGAAAAACTCTTTTATCTGCGCAAGTGCCGCGTGTTCCGCAAACGGGACAATCCGTGCATGTATTATCATATAAAAAGGTGCCATGCGCCGTGTTGCGGCAAAATATCAGACGGCGATTACAGGGCGCATGTCAAACAGGTGGAGAAAATACTGTCCGGCGACACCGCAAGCCTCATCATCGACCTTACCAAAAGCATGCACGAAGCCGCCGCCGCGCTTGATTTTGAACGCGCTTCCGAGTTGCGGGATAATGTACGGGCCATTGAGACGCTCCAGGACAGCGCCAGTTCTATGGTGGTTGATATGAACGAAAATGCGCGCGACTACATCGCAAGCGCGAGCGAGGGCGTACTCGCCACCTTCACCGTGTTCTCCATGCGGGGCGGCAAGATGATAGGCAGGGAGCTTTTCCGCGCCCGTTCCGCAGCGGACGAAGAAGAATCGGTTGAGACCTTTCTCATGTCGTATTACAACCCTTCTATTCAGCCGCCATCAGCCATTTATATTGAGACGCTCAACGATGGAAACAGCAACGCCAGCGGCTCTGTCGCCAGCGATTCTCTCAAGAAATGGTTTGTCGAGACGTTTGGGTATGCGCCGGCGATACAGAGGGCGGACGACAAGCGCCACGCGGCGGTGCTTGCTATGGCGAGGCAGAACGCGCAGGATGATCTGCGGAAGCGGCTCAAGGAGCGCGGCGCGGGACCCGCGCTTGAAGAGACGATGCAGGCGTTGCGCCTCAACCGGCTGCCGGTACGGATCGAAGGGTTTGACATCGCCCAGCTTGAGGGCAAACATCCCGTCGCGTCCCTCATTTCCTTCAAAAACGGCCTCCCCGACCGCAAGAACTACCGTATTTTCAAACTGCGCACCGTAATCGGCATTGTGGACGATTGCGCCGGCATGAGGGAAGCCGCGCATCGCCGTTATTCCAGATTTGTACGCGAGAGCAAGGACATGCCCGACCTCATACTCATTGACGGCGGTCTTGGGCAGGTAAACGCCGTCCAGAGCGTGCTTGACGAATTGGGCGTTGATTGCGATATTGTCGGGCTTGCCAAACGGGACGAGGAATTGTGGCTTCCGGGCTCGCCCGAACCGGTTCGTCTTTCAAAGCGTTCCGAGGCTCTCAAATTGCTACAGTTTGTGCGCGATGAGACGCACCGGTTCGCCACTTCATTCAACCAAAAATTGCGTTCTGAAGACCTTTGTTTTTCCGTGCTTGAAAATGTTGAAGGCATAGGAGCGAAAAAGGCGGCCGCTATCATGAAGTCCTTTATAAGCCTTGATCGCGTCGCCGCCGCATCCGTGGAAGTGATCGCCGAAACATGCGGCGTAAAGCCGGACCTGGCTCACGCGGTAAAGACTGCGGCTTCCTTGTCGCTGGTTGACAGCGCGGCGGCGAAAAAGCGGCTTACGTCCGGCGAAGGCATATCCAAACCGAAAGCCGGCGCCGCAGGCAACGGCGCTGGCAAGGCTGTTGTTTTGCAAACCGGCGCGTTATTGGCGGCGGAAGCTGCGGCTGTGGCTGAAGCCGAACCGGATTATTTTTCGGCGCATTCGCCGGAAGGCGAGCGGTCAAAAGGAGATCGGCATTAATTTTATTGAGGCGCCGCAAAAAGCCTTCAGCCCGCTTTTTCGAAAACTCTTCTTGAAACGCGCTCTTGCATGCAAAAGAAAAAGCGGAATTCAAAACGGGATTCAAAACGGGATTCAAAACGACTGCGCGTACGCTGTGGTTGCAGCGGGCTATGGGTTCCCAACTTCACGGAGTCTTCCGGCGAATTGGCGTCCGCCAGAATCGCGAGTCTTATTTTGGGCGCGCCTCCACTCGGCGCGCTTGCCGTCATCACCGATAAAGCCCGGCGCAACCGATTGGTTCCGTTGGCGCGTGGCGGCGCATGGCGGCGCATAGCGCCGGAGAAGAAAAATATGGATATTAATAGTATAGTATTGATCGCCTCTCTCATCGTTTTATTGACGTTGTCCGCGTTTTTTTCCGCGAGTGAAACCGCTTATTCCTCCCTCAATCGGATAAAAATGAAAAACCTCGCCGCTTCCGGCGATAAAAGGGCGAAAAAAGCGCTTGCGCTTACAGAACAGTACGACAAATTGCTCTCCACCGTGCTTATCGGAAATAATGTTGTCAACATTTCCTCTTCCGCCCTGGCAACCGTGCTGTTTGTCGATCTGTTGGGCAAGGCCGGCGTGGGTATAGCCACGCTGGTGACTACGGTTTTCGTGATTATTGTTGGTGAAATATCGCCCAAGACTCTTGCGAAAGAAGCCCCTGAATCCTTCGCCCTTTTTGCCGCCCCTTGCCTGCGCGCGCTTGTTTTGCTCTTTTCACCCATAAATTACGGTCTGAAGTTATGGAAAAATTTCATTATGAAGCTGTTCAAGGTGAAGCCGGATCACTCGGTTACAGAAGCGGAACTGCTGACTTTTGTCGAGGAGGTGCGGCAGGAGGGCGGCATCAATGAGCGGGAAGAAGATATGATAAAGCGGACTATTGAATTTGACGATATTACAGCCCGTGAGATTTTTACGCCGCGCATTGATGTTATCGCCGTGTCCGTTGATGATTCTATGGAAGATATTGACAAAAAATTTCAGGAGACCGGGTTTTCACGGCTGCCTGTTTACAAGGAAAACATCGACAACATCACCGGACTCATTCTGCTCAAAGACTTTTATCAGGCGTACAGGAACAAACGGAGCCTTTCCGACATCATAAAGCCGGTGGTTTTTATCACAGAAAACATGAGAATCACAAAACTGCTGGGGATTTTACAAAAAAAGAAGTCTCACATGGCGATTTTGGTGGACGAATTCGGCGGGACGCGGGGCATCATCACCATAGAAGACATTATTGAAGAGCTTGTCGGTGAAATTTGGGATGAACACGATGAAGTCGTTGAAGAAATAGTAAGAGTTGATGAAAATACATGGAGAGTTTTGGGCAAGACCGCGTTGGAAGACCTCTTTGACGCTTTTTCCCTTGAGCAGCCGGGCGAACAGCGGCATACCACCGTTGCGAACTGGGTCATGGAAACAGTTGCCGGCGTTCCCGAAGAAGGGGATGGCTTTACCGTTGAAAGTTCTGAAGAGAAAATCCGCGTTACGGTGGTCAAAGTCAAAGGACATCGCGTCATGGAAGTTGAAATGAGCCTCCGCGCAACAAGCGCGAGCCAAAAATTCGACGGGGAATCTTAATCGTTGCATTGATCTGAACGGAGGATCGCTCCGCAAAAAATTTATAAATAACGAGGCTTTTCGGAAGCCTATTCCAAAACTAACCCGAACTGCGTCCGCTGAACTGCGCTCGCTGAACATAGTTTGGGTTTTGGAACAGGCTAGAATATATAATTATAAAATGAACCGCCGCGTCTTTGAAGGAAGGCGTGGCGGTTCATTTCGGCAAGCGCGTTGGAGATGAACGGAACCCGATCCTCTTTAGCGGCGGCATATCCGCACAGCTGGTTTGTGCGCAAGCAGCCCAGTCAGCGCTATCTGTCTTAAAATTTTCGGGAGCATTAGAGCGGATGGAAAAGTTGCGCCGGCGCTTTGACCTGCGCAACGACCGAAGGAAGCTCTACGGAGCGGTGTCTGCGGCGATCCTTTCCGTACAATGTCTTTGAATTCGCGTTAAACGAGGGCTTCTATATCATTGAGCAATCGGGATACAATGCCAATGTAGGAGAAAACCCGCCGGTTCGGCCCCAGTCTCTCCATTGCGCCCTGCCTCCGCCTGATCATGCGGATATGGGCGGCATACCGCTCGCCTCTTGAAACCGTGAATGCGGCTCCGTCTCTTGCTCCGCTCATTTTTTGCGCGGGTTTGCATCGCGCCTCACGCCCGCAAACCCGCGCTCTTCTCCCCCGCAAACCGCTTCCTTATCTCTTCTATGCCACATCCCGCGTCAATCATCTCCAATAGTTCCGCGTCCCGTTCTTCACGCCCTTCTTCCAGACCCTCTTTCCAGCCTTTTTCCCAACCCTTTTTCCAACCTTTTTCCCAAGCATCTTTCCAGCTTTCCTCAAGCCAGACCGCTCTGGCGTTTTCCCAATTCCATTCGGACAACACCATATTGATCACCTCCGATAGCCCGCTTCCTCAAAAAAATATTTCTCCACAAACCAGCGTTACACGCAGCCGTGCGCCACTCCACACACATTCCGCGCTCACACCGGTAAATCTGCGCCCTTCTCCGCCATAAGTCGCTTCGTTATCTTTTCTCCGCCATACCCCGCCCCTGTCATCTCCAATAATTCCGCGCCTTTTCCATACCTTCTTCACGCCAGACCGCTCTGGCGTCATCCCAGTTTCATTCAGGCAACACCATGTTCCTCACCTCCCAAGCGTTAGCCGCGTTAGCCGCGTTAGCCGCGTTCGACTCCAAAAATTCTTTCAGAATGCCATGCTCCACGCAACGCCTCACAGCCGCTTTCATCGCAACCTCTTTCCCGCCGCCCTTCGCCTGGCGCTCCCTCACTTTCGCCACGAACGCGCTGTATCCGCGCAACGGCTGGCGCCGCCGAACCATCTCTTCGTTCCGCCCTTCGTTGCTGTTGTACACCTTCACCGCCAATTCCAGCGCGGGCGTCTCATGATCGGGCAACCCAAACCCTCCGATCCGCTCGAAAGAATCCGACAGCCGCAGGACGCTCTCGGCAGGATAGTCCGCGACGCCATTGTACAACACGATGAACTCGATCCGGAGTATGATGGCTTTCTTCACGCGGTACAGCGACTTGTTGTCTATGATTTTTTCATAGACGCGAGCTATGTATAGCAACAGCATCAGAGCCATGTTCGGGTTTATCGCGCTTTGACGCTCCATCAGCGCGACCGCCTTGCCGCCTATCTTGAAGGAGAGGTCAAGGGCGCCGTACAAGTCCCGAAGCGCGCCCGGGTCGCTGAAGAGGAGGGAGAACACGCTGTCTTTGTACTGTTTGTTTACGCTCATGATTGTTCCTCGCTATAGTATACGAGATTTTTGATGAATTTGCAATGTCAACACGATGGAATGGCGGCGCGCCGCCAGCAATGGGCGTCTTTTTGCGGAGGTCAATTCCAGTTCGAAAGGCGGTTCGCTTTTATCAATTGATGATTCTCGACCCCTCACCTGCCCGCCCGTTGTTATCCGGACGCAAGAGCGTCCGCTTGAGGAGGAGGACGAGTTTTGCGCGTCACCAACAAGCGAACATTTCGCCTTTTTGACATTGACGGCTTCCGAGGAGACAGGTCTTGGAAAAGCCTTTAATACTTCTTCGCCGCGTACTCGACCCAGCCGCCCGCCTCAACGAGGGCTTTCTCAAAGCCTTGCAGAATGAAAGGAACGGTTTTCTGTTTTGCCGCGGCGATAAAAGTGAGAGTCGCCTTTTCAGCGTCGACCGTCACCGTTGTTTTTTCTCTGGAGAATTCGCGGAACAATTCATCCAGCGTTGTTGCAGGCAGTTCTGCGGCTATCATGCCGCAGTTGTACATGTTCCGCCTGAAAATGCGGGCGAAACTCTCGGCAATCACAATGTTGACGCCATTGACCTCAAACGCCCAGGGCGCATGCTCGCGGGAACTTCCGCACCCAAAATTTGCGCGCGCAACAACAGCCCCAATATCCTTGATTGATGAGGGATCAAAACCGTCAAGCGCCAAGTCTTCCAGCAAGTGGGGTTTGAGGGCTTCTTTTGAATTTTCAGTTAAATGCCGCGCAGGGATGATTTCATCAGTATTGATGTCGCTTCTGTCCAAAAAGAGAACATTTCCGTTAAATGTTTTCATATATCCTCCGTTTTATCGCGTGAGCCGCCGGCTCAACCGCCGATTGCGCCCGCAATCGCCGCCGCTGCGGCTGAGGCTGGACTCATCAGGTGAACCATGCCTCCTTTGCCCATGCGTCCGAAAAAGTTGCGGTTCGTGGTGGAGGCGCACACTTCCCCCTGCGCAAGCACGCCATTGGACATGCCGAGACATGCGCCGCATGTGGGGTTCGTCACACAGAATCCCGCCGACATAAACGTCTCAATAAGCCCTTCTTTAAGCGCCTGCCCATAAACGGCGGGCGTCGCGGGCGACACGATGGCCCGCACCGAATCGGCTATTTTTTTGCCTTTGACTATGTTCGCGGCTTCCCGCAAGTCTTCGATGCGTCCGTTGGTGCAGGAGCCGATGTACACCTGATCGATTTTGACGCCGGCCAATTCCCGAATGGGTTTCACCTCATCGGGCTTATAGCCGAATGTGGCGCACGGCTCAAGCGTGGAGCAGTCAAGGTCAACGGCGCCCGCATACACGGCGTCTTCGTCGCTGCGCCATTGCGCAAAATCAGCGGCGGCGTCTTCTTTCGTGGCATAGGCGCGATCTCCATCGGGTCCGATGAATTGCCACAAATACTCCACTGTTGTCGCATCCGGCAGGCAAACGCCGCAGGTCGCGCCCGCTTCAACCGCCATATTGCAGATGGTCATGCGCCCTTCCATGCTTAATTCATCAACCACGCGACCGCGAAATTCAATAACCTTGTCCGTCGCCCCCGCGACGCCGAGCGTTGCAATAACACTCAATATCACATCTTTGGCGAAAACGCCGTTTCTCAACGTTCCATTTAAATTGACGCGCAGGGTTTCTGGCTGTTTAAACGCCGCCACTCCTTTGAGAATGCCCACCTCAAGGTCTGTGGTTCCCACGCCGGCGGCAAATGCGCCGAACGCGCCGTGAGTACACGTGTGGCTGTCTCCCATGATGATAGTATGCCCCGGACGCACAAAGCCTCTTTCCGGAAAGAGCGCGTGGCAAACGCCGTTTCTTCCAATATCAAAAAAGTCCTGTATGTGATGACGCCTCGCCCAATCCCGCAACATCTTGCCTTGCTCGGCTGTCTTCGCGTCCTTGGAGGGCGTTACGTGATCGATGACCGCCTTTATCTTTGCGGGATCAAAAACCGCGTCCATATTGCGGGAGACGAGATCGTGTATGGCTATCGGCGTTGTGATCTCGTGGCAGAACACCCGGTCCAGTCTCAACGCCCATTCGCCGAAAGGTCTGTCAACAACGTGGGCCTCGAAAATTTTCTCAACAAGCGTTTTTCCCATGCTATGCTCCTCAGTGTCGCGCCGCCGCCGCCTTCGGCATGGCGTCGCTCAACGCGCCTTCACCATACCATAGTTTGTTGGTTTGCGCAATAGAGGCGCATAACGTTCCAGATGTTTGCGAACCTACGGCTTGCGCCCCTTCGGGGCGACGGCATTTGGGCGGCGCTATAAAGAAACCCGTAGGGTTTCGCGCCGCCCAAATGCGCCGGAATGAGCCGTGGGAATGGAGCGAAGCGATTGAGCTAGGCGAACGGAGGCCAAGCCCGCTACTGCGGGCGTAGCGTAAACAGACCTGTTATGCGGAGTTAGTTTTGCTTTATATTTAATATTTATTTTTATGATTTTAATCTCCATAAAAAATTTGTTCCGCCCCATACGGAGGCGGTTTATATGCTCCTAACGGCACCGCTTTGCGGACAGGCAGGCATCCTTGCGTCAACCCTTTAGAACGCTTCTGAGGTCGAGCTGATAACTTGTGCGGTTTCCGTATTTAAGGCGCGTAACCGCAGCCGCCGCATGGCGCTACTGCCGCTAATATCACCGACGATTATCACTTTTGCGCCGACGAACTTGCCGATAGAAACTGCCGTGTCATCGTCCACTTCACCGCTTAACTGCAACTGTTGTTCCTGTCGGATTGTATCCAGTGTACTGCGATCTGCCACCGGGAATTTGTTGGACACCAGAATAACTTCAAGTTCTCCGACGACAAACTGCGCTATATCCTGGCTGCTTGAGGTAACATTAACAATAGCGATGATTTTCTGCCTGTCCAGAGAACCCATAACGGTTTGGGCAGATTTTTGCAGGGCGCTTTGCAGCCTGCCAGTGTCCCGGTTCGACAGTGGCGACTGAGCCGCCGGCTGACTTGCCGTAACGGTAGCGGGAGTTTTGCGTCCCGCCCGCGCTATTATTTTTTCCATCTTCTGTTTAAGATCTACAGCGCCGTCCCATGTGACGCCACTCTCTGTAATATAACGTTCAGTATAATCTTCTAAAAGAAATTCGATATTTTCGAAATCATAAGAAATAAAATAAAAATGTCTCGGTTCAAAATCATAGGAAACTGTAAGATGCTGATCGTACATAGAACTATTTAACGTTAACGTATGATGGCCCGATGGAATAATAACGCCTTTATAAAATGCTGTTGAAGACCAATCTGGCCAAAAAACTGACGCCTTGTCAAAATAACTAATATAAACGCCTCTGTATCTAGTACTGTCGATATATAGCATACTGGTTGTTTCAGGTCCTACCGACCTCGTGGCGGTAATGACAGAAGTATCAGCGCACCCGACAAATCCCATCATAACTGCCAATCCAAATACGATGTATACGGCTTTTTTCATCGTATTTTTCCTCCATCATTTCAAGTTGTTTTCAAGCCTCTTCACTATCACGATGACGCTCAAATTGAGGGTCAGTTTTGACACCCCGGTAAAGTCTACTTCAGTATCATTTTACTTATAGGCAATAATGTACATGACAACCTCAATCCATATCCAAGCCAACAGGTTTTGTGTTTTAAGCAAACACAACGCTAATTCCGCGTCTCTCTCGCTCTGATGCCAGTATACCACACCTTAAAAAAGTGTCGCGGCACTCCGTTACCCTCCCTCTACGCTCTCCTACCGCGCCTGTATCGGCGGTGGGCGTGGACTAATGTTTTTACTCAAACAATTAAGCCGTTGGCGTTTCCGGCGCGCCAGCCTGCACTTCAAAAGTAATGCCCTCAAGGCTCCGCTTGAGTTCCACGCTAGGTTGAAAAACCAGTTTGACCCCTTTTATATGGCGGGCGTTCAATTCCTCCGCCGTATCCGTCCCTTCGCTTCGCACCGTAACGCGGAAAGACCCGAAACCCTCCAATTTAATGGTTTGTCCCAATTTAAGGAACAACGGCATCATTTCCACTAAATTGCTCAACGCGCTCTGCACATCGCCAAGAGAAAGCGCGGACCGCCCTTCAATTTCTTTGGCAATTTCCTTGATCCCAACCGTCCCCGTTTTTTCCTGCGTAAGATGCCATTTCACCATTTCCAGATGGAGCGGGTTTTTCTTCTGGATTTTCTTTAATTTTACCGCCATAAAAGCCTCCTTGCGAACCGGACGTTATAAAAAAGTATACCGTATTCTGAAATTATTTTCAAGTGGAGTTGTGAAAAAAGATGCGGTGAATTTTCTTAAAAGATGCTATGAACTTTTTAAAAAGATGCGGTGAATTTTTATCGAAGACGCTGATTGTTTGTTCCAGCCGCCTGTTGTTTTATACAAACGCTCGCCGAAGGGCTGGCGGGGGAATGGAGCGTTCCCCTGCGTAGCAGGGGCGCGGAATGACCTAGCCGTTGCGGAGTCCGAGCCGCCTACCGGCGGCGTCCCCAGCGTAGCTGGGGCGCGCAAACAGTCCTGTCATGTGCAATTGGCCGTTTTTATATATTTTTTATTCATGGTATCTCCTTGCCCTTCTTCTTTAATCTATGAGAGCTTGTTGTAAAGGTAAAAAATCACCTAATCGGCGATTTTTGGAGATTTTACGCGCGAAACGCACCAAACTGCTGGGCAAATCTTCAATATCATACGGCGGAGATGGCAAAGTTGTCATCTCCGCCGCAGAGATTATTTAACAATTCTCTCCCTCGGGTCCGGTATACGCCCGCTTCGGCTTGGGCGGCGATTCCACTGTAACACCGGAGGTTGCGCCGTCTGCTGTTCCCGCTGGCGACATCGCTGACGTGGGCAAATACACTGTCTGCTGACGCGGGGCGTCGCTCATCTTAAAGAGTTTTATCCCTTCGTCAGGAAAATATTTTTTTACCGAAGCCACGGCGCGTTCAATGCGTTCCGCCTCGGCTTCCTCGCACCACACCACAATGACAAAGTTTTCTTCGGGCCAAACCGCGTCCCCCATGCGGGGACCCGATGCGCCGACGCCGAAAACGCCCGGAAAGCGTGTGTAATACGCGGCGGTTTTTTCATGCTGAAAGGCTTCAAGAATATTCTCTTCAACCGAATGGTTGGCGATAATTTCAATGCGTATCACAACGATCCTCCCTTAAACACGGAAGCGTCAAAATCCGCGCTGTCGTCAAACTTGTCAAGCCGGTCAAGCAGACGCTGCCCGCCGCCGGTATGCGCGGAAGCCGCCGCTTTCGCCGCTTTCGCCTGTTTTTTGGTAAGCCCCGCCGCAATGCGTTCCCTGCGGGCTTCAGCTTTCGCCCTGCGCTCATCGGAGCGTTTGTTGAAAATAGCGTAAATTATGGGCATAAGGAAAAGAGTCATCAACGTGCCGAATGAAAGGCCGCCGAATACGGTTTTGCCGATGGGCCCGACCATTTCCGAGCCTTCGCCCGGGAAGAACGCCATAGGGATAAGACCGATGATGGTGGTCAAGGTTGACATGAGGATAGGGCGCAGGCGATTGCCGGCAGCCTCAACGCAGGCGTCGTGGAGAGAATAGCCCCGCTTGCGCAAGAGGTTTGTATAGTCAACCAGAACGATGCCGTTGTTCACGATGACGCCGACCAGCACCAACAGCCCGACCGCAGTGAAGACATTGAACATCTCGCCCGTTATGAAATAAATCGCGACAATGCCAATCACTGAAAGCGGAATGGTGAAGATGACGATGAACGGATCCGCAAAAGATTCAAAAAGACTCGCCATAACGCCGAAAACCAAAAACACCGCCACGATCACAATCAGTACAAACTTTTGCATTATATCCACCATTTCCGAATTGTCCCCCGCATACTCTATAATCACATCATCTTCATTGGGAATCGATCTGGTGATTTCAGCCCTGACTTTTTCTTCCAGCACATTGAGCTTGGTTCCCAGATTCGCGCTTGCCGTAACATGGATGACGCGGCTCTGATTCTCACGGTTAATGGAAAGAGGACCCGTTCCTTTCTTATAAGAGGCGAAATTGGAAAGCGGCACACGCCCCGCTATCTGACTGGTAACAAATATCTGATCCAGTTCGGGCAGGGCGTTGCGATCCGCCTCGGCGAGAATAAGGATCACATCATAATCGTTGCCGCCGGATTTGTAGCGAGTCGCGGTCAGTCCATCAATCGCCGCTTTTATTTCGTTTCCCACAGTATAGGTGTTTAATCCTAAAGAATAGAGCCTGTCCCGGTCGATTTCGATCTCAATTTGCGGAAGTCCATCCGCGAGGGAAATGTTGGGTTCTCTTATCTCAGGGATGGTTTCAAGCACATCCGAGATTTGTGTGGCTATCTGCTTTCCTTTTACAAGATCGTCGCATCTAATGACAATATCAACCGGATTCCCTCCGCCCATCATCATGCCGCCGCCTTGCGAAAAGGAGATGACAACCCCGGGAAATTCGTTGAAATGCCGGCGTATTTTCGACTTGATGTCATCCGCGCTGTCAATTCGCTCTTCATATTTCAATAAATTGATGCGGAGCGAACCGGAATTGCTGCTTCCTCCGCCCATAAAGCCGCCGCCGCCCGCGTTCAGCACCAGACGGTCGTAGCCTTTCACCTCTTTCTCGACGATAGTCTGCAACTGCCGCAATGTCGCTTCGGTTTCAGCGAGAGGCGTTCCCATAGGGAGCGTAACTTCGACGCTCACCGAATCCGCCGCTTGCTCTGGCATGAATTGCCACCCGATTTTTGGGATCAACAGAATGCTCCCGACAAACAGAAGCGACAGAGACGCGATAATGATGAGCTTGTGCCTCAGCGCCTTGTCCACCGCCCTTCGGTAGGCGTTGTCCAGCCCCTTGAAGAAATTGTCAAAAGCCTTGTCTATAACGCCGAGAGGTCCGCGAAGCGGTTTTTGCTTGCGGGTGACAAGCGGGAAAAAATGGCTTGAAAGCACCGGCACCAGCACCATGGCCACAAGGAGCGAAATCGTCAAGGAGATGACAATGGTGAACGCAAGCCCTGCAAACAATTCTCCGGCCATTTCAAGCAAACCCTGAAACATCACCAGCGGCGCGAACACACAGATCGTGGTGAGCGTTGAGCCGATGATGGCGATCAGCATTTCCGATGTGCCAAGCACCGCCGCGGAATGGAGCTTCGCCCCTTTTTCGCGGTAATGGTAGATATTTTCCAGAATAACGATGGAGTTGTCGACCAACATGCCGACGCCCAACACCAAGCCCGCAAGAGTCATAAGATTCAAGGTGAGACCCGCGAAGTACATGAACATGATGGTGACGATGATAGACACCGGAATGCTGATCCCGATGATCATGGTTGGTTTTATGGAACGCAAAAATATAAAAAGGATGATAATCGCAAGCGCCGCGCCTGAAACTGCGGTGGAGGTCACCTGATTGATGGAATTTTCAATTTGATCCGTTGTATTGGACAGTTCCATAATCTCAATGTCTTGGGGGATCTCTTTGGAAATGCGGACAAGCCGTTCGCGCAATGTTTTTGCTGTTTGTACGGAATTTTTCCCGCTCTGCTTCTGCACCGAAAGCTGCACCGCCGGCACGCCGTTTACCAGCACGACGCTCGTTTCATCGCGGTAACTTTCAAACACATCGGCAATGTCGCGGAGGTATATGCTGCGGGGCAAATCAACCTGTCCGTTTACCAGTCCGCCGCCTTTGTAAGAAATGACCGTATTGCGAATTTCATCAAGAGACGCATACTCGCCCATGGTGGTCAAAATGTAGGAAAGTCCGCCATCCGTAATAGTTCCCGCCGCAGTCTGCGTGTTTTGGGACGCGATCATCTGTTGCAACTGGGTGACGGTTAAGTTGTAAGCCTCCAGCCTGCTCTGCGGGATTTCCACGCGGATTATCTTCTCGCGCCCGCCGCTTACGCTTGCCGTGGCGACGCCCGGCGTCTGTTCAATGCGCGGTACAATGGTGTTTTCCGCGATCTCCCTCAATTCTTCCGGCGTACGGTTGCCGGTTACCCTGAGCGTCATAATCGGGATCATGGACGGGTTGAATTTGAATATCGTAGGCGCATCCACGCCGGTCGGGAGGTAGTTCCGCACCCGATCCAGGGCGTCCCGCACCGAATTTGACGCATCCACCAAATCGGTGCCATAGGTGAACTCCATGATCACCATGCTCGATCCCTTTGATGATGTTGATGTCACCTCTTCAAGGCTCGAAACGCTTGACAAGGCGGCTTCCAGCGGGCGCGTAACGCTCCGCTCCACTTCTTCAGGACCAGCGCCGGTGTATGATGTTATAACCGCCAGGTACGGCGGGTTGATTTCCGGCGTCAGATCGATGGGCAAGTTGACAAGGGCGAAAAGCCCAAGCCCGATAAGCAGGGCAAATATAATAAAAATGGTAGTCGGTCTTCCGACTACGGCTTTTGCAATACTCACAAATGTCTCCTATATATGCGGCGCCTATTCACCGCTTTCCAGAGGTTGGACATGCTCAACCACATTGACGCGGGAGCCGTCGTTCAGCATAGTCTGCCCTTTCACGATAACTTCCTGACCGGGCGCGAGTCCTTCCTGTATTTCAAGTACATTGTCCACCAAAATTCCGGGCTTCACGATGGTCTTTTTCGCAATCAGGAAGGCGGGATCTTCCGGATCCGTCGCCGTCGTAAACACGTAATCCTCTCCGAAACGGGAAATCAAAGCGGCCGCCGGAATCTTCACGATATTGTCTTTTTTCTCGGTGACGATCCGCACTTTGGCGAACATGCCCGCTTTCAGCCTTGAGCCGGAATTGCTTACGTTTATTTTCACTTCCATAGTACGCGACGTGGGGTCGACAGTCGGACTTATTTCCGTAACGCTGCCTTTAAATGTTTCGCCCGGATAGGCGTCCAGGATGATGTCGCATGATTGGTTCAGGGCGATTTTTGAAATGAACCGCTCCGCCACATACACTCGCGTCTCAAGAGCGCCGCCTGCCGCGATGCGCGCGAGCGGTATGGTTTGGGCGACAGTCATCCCGATCTGGGCGGGCAAAGCCACCACGGTTCCCGCTATGGGAGCGCGGGCTATGCCGGGCACAAAGTCCATGCCGGGTTTGGAAGGGTCGACAGCGGCAATCGATTGATTCCTGCTGACGCGGCTTCCAACCGAAACGTAAAGGCGGGTGACCTTGCCGGCAACATCGGAATAGACATCCACCGTGGAACCGGAAATAATATCGCCAGAAAGCGCGAGGTAATCGCTGATTTGGCCTTGAACGGCCGTCGCCGCATTCACGGCGAAAACCGGCTTTTCTACCGGCGCGTCAACGCCCGCATTGGCGCCTGCGCCCGCCGCGTTCTTATCCGCATTAGAGCAACCCGCAAGCGCTACGGCTGCCGCCGCAATTATGATGATTTTGTTTTTCATACCACCCCTCATTCATTGCCCGTGAGCGTTCCAAACGGAACCCCTGTGGCATACTCAAGATCGATAAGTCCCAGAATATACGTATAATGCTGGGCTAAAAGTCCCAAACGCGCCTGGTTAAGTTGATCCCTCGCGTTCTGTACATCTAAAAGGCTTTGCAGACCCGCTCCATACGCCTGTTCAGTCGCGCGATACGAGCGTTCCGCCAAATCCACGGTCTTTTGCAGGGCTTCAATAGAGGCTTGCGCCTTTTGCAACGAAAGGATAATGTTGTACACTTCCATTTCGGAGCCTTGTACAGCCTGGGCAAGCCCTATATTGGCGGATTTGATTCCATTGTCAATGTCTCTCAGCCCTTGCCTTTCAGTTCCCCAGGGAAGCAAGCCGTTTAGACGGAAGGCCAGCGTAAAGCTGAACATGCCGGAAGACTGGGTTTTCCATATGTTCGACTCGAATGTGGGGTTATTGAAAAGATCGCCATGCCACGTTGGATCCATGTTCCACGACAGGGAAAGAGTCGGCGTGTATATTTGGTAAAATGTTTTCTTGCGCGTACTTTCCAGCAGCCGTATCTGCTGTTTGATTTCCAATATGTCCGGTTTGTTGTTCGCCGCCTGATTGACAAGGTTTTTTAGGTCCACGTCAATAAAATCAACCGATACGTTCAACGGCTCAAGTTCAAACGCGGTGTCATAGGGCATCCCCAAATACATGGCGAAATTCGCAAGCAACATCTTGTAATTGTTTTCAAGCTCGTCGATTTCCGGCTTCAAGTTTTCTTTGGCGACCTGCGCCTGCAAAAGGCTCAACTCCGGCGCAAGCCCTGCGCCGTAATTCGCCCGCGCCGTGGCTTCTTGCCGTTCCGCCGCAGCGTACCCCTCTCCTTTAAGCTTAATATTTTCCCGCAAAAGGAGTATGTTGTAATACGCCTTCCGTACATCCCGCTCCAACTGGGTTTTCGCTTTTGCGTAACTGATCAGTCCGCCTTCGTAATCCAGCCTGGTGTTTTTCATGCCTTCAAACGCCGAAACATTCAGTTGAAGGGACAACGACAGGTTGCCCTGAATGAGCCACATGGGATCGACTTCCATGGAATATGGCGCTCCCGTAGGCAAGTAACCGCTTACCGTTGTTCCGATATTCTGTCGGCCTATTGTTCCGCGCAGGTCTACGCTGGGGATAAACACGTTCCACGCGGTGTCCTGCTTTCGCTTCTTGGTGTCCACACTAACCGAGGACGATTGCAGTCCCAGGTTGTTTTTGACCGCCAGATCCGTCGCCTCTTCCAACGAGATTTGTCTCGCCGGGGCGGCTTCCTGTCCAAAAACAAACGCCGTTTGCAAGAACGCCATTTGCAAAAACACCAGTTGTAAAAAGAGCGACAAGCGCGAACTTACGCCCTCCCTTCTCCATCTTTTCATAGACGATTCCTTTTTCTTTGCGGAACGCACCCTATGCCGAACCGCAAATCCGTATAAAATCGCATTTACGAATGTAAATGCAGGGCGGCGAAAACCTGCGTTTCATGCGCCCTTAGCCCGCATACGCGCGACTTAAATCAATTCCTAAAGTAACAAACCTATACAATAAACGAAGGTTACTGCCATCTTGGCCTGAAATTTCCGTTTGTTCTTTTCGACTCATAAGTGTATTGATAATAAGAAAAAGTATCAGATGATGCGTCATCGCGGAATACTCGTTCAGGGGGATTACATCCGCAAAAAGCGCGGAGAAATGGAGCGAGCCGGAGTCGGCGCCGCAAGCACCCCCCCCCCCCCCCGAGGCGACTAGGTTTTGTTTGCCTAATGGAGAAATCGCTATTCTCGTTTTAAGCCAATCCAGGGCGGACAGAATGTCCGGCGCCGAAAGAAGGTAATTTGCGATAACATTCATTATGATATACAACTGCTCTTCGGGTTCTTCAGACAGACGTTTCCCTTCTTCCGCAAACGCGATAAGCCGTTCAAATTCATTCACGAAAAATTTAATGATCATGTCCCGCTTGTTTTCAAAATGACAGTACAAGGAGCTTTTTGACAAGCCGGATTTTTGCGCTATTTCTTGTATGGAAACACCCCAAGGCCCCGACTCCGCAAGCGCCGAAGCTATGGCTTTCAAAAGATGGTTTTTCTCGCCAGCAACCGGTACGGACTTCGCTTTTTTTTCAATGCCTTCATAATCAAGCGCGTCTATCTTCGTCTTTTCGAAGCGCAATCCGTAGAGAACGATTTCCGCCGTAAAATCGGTCAGCTTTTTTATCTCCTCGTCAACGACCGGCTTTTTCCCGTCTCCCGCCAGCGCGCGCTGTCTGTGAAAACAGGCGAGGATAAACGTCAAGGTGGCGACGACAAAGCGGCTTGTCTGCACATAGCCCGTATGGTAACGCGACATATCAACGCCACGTTCCTGAAGTCGCCGCCCCATGGTCTCCATCGCGCTGTTTCCATAAATCTGAATCAGAAAAAAAATGGAAAAATCCTCATTCCGCGCATAAAACGTCGCCATCGCCCGTATTATAATGAGGATGCCTTCACTTTTGCGCTTCGTAACAGCCGCATCGTAAAAAGGCTTGATGTAAGCCGCGTAAGCGTCAAAGAAACGCCGGTGCATGGCATCAAGCAGATCGTTTTTGTTCTTGAAATGACGGTACAACGCAGGCTTGCTGACGTGAAGCGCCTGCGCGATAGCGGTGAGACTGGTTGATTGGTAAAATTGCCGCCCCCACACCTGAAAGGCGGTCGTGATAATGTCTTCCCGTGTCATAAAAGTTAACGAACAGTCGTTAACCTAGAGAATAATCATTATTCACCAAAAAGACAAGAAAAATTTGAATAAATTTTTAACGCGGCTTCTTGACGCTCTCAATGGCGTCTTGCGTCATTTTATCGCACATCTCATTATAGGTGTTCCCCGCGTGTCCTTTCACCCATTCCCATTTTATGGGAATCGCGCTGATCGTTGCGGCGAGCGCGTCTACTTTTTGCCATAGATCCTGATTTTTCACAGGCTTCTTTTCCGACGTGCGCCAGCCGTTCTTTTTCCACAGGAAAATCCATTCGCTGATACCTTTCTGCACGTATTGCGAATCCGTGTACACCGAAATTTCGTGCGAGCGCTTGCTTAAGGCGTCCAGCAAATCCAGCATAGCTTCCAAAGCGTTTGCCACTGCGGACAATTCCATGCGGTTATTGGTGGTGTACATATCCGCGCCCCATTTTTCGGCGAGAATTTTTCTATTGCCCACAATTACATACGCCCAACCGCCTGGTCCAGGGTTCCCGTGGCAACCGCCGTCCGTGTAAATTGCTATTTTCATAATTACAGTAATTATGCTATGAAATTATGCCTGTTGTCAAGTGTAAAACCCATAATAAAAAGAGTTTCAAAAGAAATTTTCCCTATAGACAGGCGCATATAGTTTGAGATGATGAAAGCATATCTTTTTACAAAGGAACGATTATGAGCAAACCAACTATTTTTTCAAGGGCAATTCCGCTGTTTTTGTGCGGCGTCTTGCTTTTTAGCGCGTGCCTTAAAAAGCAAGCTCCAAATCGACAAGGAGGAAACGTCATGCCGTCTGGCTCTGAAGATTCGATGGAAGAAGGCGTCGCGCCGCCTTTGCGGATCACCCCGCTTAAAACCGTGTATGAAGACGATTTCCTCATTGGAAACGTCGTGCCGCGCCAGTATTTGTCGGAAGATGAAACCTATGTATTGACGACGCATCACAGCGCGGCGACTGCGGAAAACGCCATGAAGCCGCAGCCACTGCAACCGGACAAGGGAAACTTCAAGTTTGAACAGGCGGACGCCATTGTGAACGCCGTTCTCGCCGCCGGCATGAAGATGCACGGGCATACCCTGGCGTGGCATCAGCAGTCTCCAACATGGATGAATGAGGAAGGCGTGTCCCGCGAAGAAGCTATTGAAAATCTGACAACCCACGCGAGAACCGTAGCCGAACATTTCAGAGGCAGGGTCATATCATGGGATGTCTTGAACGAGGCGATCAACGACAATCCGGCAAATCCCGCAGACTGGCGGGCGTCGCTTCGCCAATCCCGCTGGTATCAAACAATAGGACCCGATTATGTGGAGATCGTGTTCAGAGCCGCGCGGGAAGGGGATCCGGACGCTATGCTCTACTACAACGACTACAATCTGGACAACCGCAACAAGGCTCTCGCCGTCTACAATATGGTGAAGGAACTCAACGAAAAATATCCGAATGTAGGCGGCAGGCCGCTTATAGATGGCGTTGGCATGCAGGGACACTATAGCCTGCAAACCAATGTGACGAATGTGGAGGACTCAATCAAAAGATTCGGCTCGCTCGGCGTGGAAGTCAGCGTTACGGAGCTTGATGTGCAGGCTGGAACGGATTATGAGTTGACCGAAACGCAGGCGATAAGCCAGGGAGTCCTGTATGCGCGGCTTTTTAATGTGTTCAAAAAATACGCGGAAACCATAGCGAGGGTAACCATGTGGGGGTTGAATGACGACTCAAGCTGGCGCAGCGAGCGATCTCCGACCATGTTTGACGCCGAATTTCAGCCTAAGCCCGCGTTTTTCGGCGCACTTAACCCGACTGTGTTCATCGCGCAAAATCAGAAAGGCGGCTCAAAAAGCGCGGTGAAGCAAGCCCAAGTCCATTACGGTACGCCGAAACTTGACGGCAATGACGCGCTCTGGGACAGTGCGCCGGAAATCCCTGTGAATCAGCATCTTACGGCCTGGCAGGGGGCGACCGGAAGTGCGAAAGTCCTGTGGGACGACAAAAACCTGTACGTCCTTGTCGCCGTGCATAACGCGGTGATGAACAAAACCAACGCAAACCCACGGGAACAGGATTCCGTTGAGGTCTTTATTGATGAAAACAACGGCAAAACCGGTGCGTTTGAGAAGGGTGATGGTCAGTATAGGGTGAATTTCGACAATGAAGCGAGTTTCAACCCCGCTTCAATAAAGAGCGGCTTTACATCGGTGGCTTTTGCCTCAGGCGCCGTGTATACTGTGGCGATGCGGATACCCTTTAAGACTATCAAGCCCGCGAATGGAACGGTTGTCGGTTTTGACATCCAGATAAATGGCGCGTCCCCTCAAGGCATGCGTCAAAGCGTCGCAATGTGGAATGATCTGTCCGGCAATTCCGCAGGAGACACTTCGGGCTACGGAACATTAAAGCTGATGAAATGACGAAGCGCCTTTAGGCGCCTAAAGGCAGGGCGGTACGCTTGCGCCGCCCGCGCCGTTAAAAGTGTCTGACACCACATCGTCTAATAAACTGGTCAGTCGGCTTCTGAAAGTTTTCAAAACGTCGGCTGACGTTCAAACACTTTCCCCATGATCATCGTCCGTCAGACACGGGCGGAAGGGATTTCTACGGTATGGTAAAAATATCCCTGACAAGGAGCGCCATTACGTCCTTGTCAGGGGGTTGTACTCTCATGGCAAAAAACTCAGTCTCAGCGACTAGGGTATACTCTTAATTACAGAGGCATGAGAACATGAAGAATAAGCGCATAACGGCATGGTGTCTGACACTGTTTGGGAGGGCTTATTCGGGAGCCAAGAGAGTTCCCGAATAAAGCCGCGCCAGATGCCGCCCCTCGCAACGCCTTATGTTACGGAGCGTACGTCCAGTTGCCGTTTGCATAGGCGTATGTCCCCGCCCGCTTGTCGTTGTTTTGATATATCGTGTCGAAATCGCCGTTATTATAGAGTGCGCCCCGAACCTGACAAAAGCGGGGAAAGCCTTAGGCAGCGGGTGCAGGGGCGAAAACTTCGCCGGAGCCGCGAGGGCGCTTATGGGAACGGAGGCGGTCAAACGCAATGAGCTTCGCACTTTTGTGGCGCCGCCCAGGCGGCAGGGTGCGCCTTTGGGCGGCTGGAAAAATTCCGTCGTCTTTGGAAGAACTGCGAACCCAAGATACATAACTCTCTACACATGACGCTTCTTGCGTTTTTATCTCTGTTACTATAGTTGTTCCACTTTAGAACACCGAATAGGTATTATGCCATTACGAGCGGCGTAAGACGCGGCATTCGGAAAGGGAGTGGCAGGATATAAAGCGGGGGGCGCGCATTTAAGGAGGCGGGTGAAGGGCGTGGCGTTGATTCCAAGCTTTGTTACAGCCGGAAAGAACGGCGCGGACAGAACGGCTCCCTTGAAAAGAGGGCGCCCCCGGAACGCGGAGGGAAAGCGAATGAAAGCGAGCCGGTCCGCTTGCTTGGGGGGCGTCCGGACCGGCGTTTGAGGGAGGGCGCGGAAAAGTTTGGCGTTTGTCCGCAGGCGATACACAAAATGTTTGAGAAAAAAGGCATTACGCGTAAAAAAAACATTTACCTATTATTCGAAAAAACGGGAGGAAGAACGGGAAGCTTTTCTGAATAGAATTGCCAGGATTCCTGAGAAAAAGCGGGCGTGCGTTGGCGCGCGGGGGCGTCTTCAACGTGAACGCGGGCGGGCGCCGCGCGGCGCAAAGGTCGGGGGCGGCGCGCGGGGGCGCAATTCCCATCGGACAAATGGCGCGGCCGCGGCGCCGCGCGGCGAAGAGGGGGCAAAAAAATTGCCCCTGGGCGTCGCGGCGGCTCCATGTCGGGAGTTCGTTTTGAAAGGCGGCTTGGGTTTGAGCCGCCAAACAAAGCGCGAGCCGGCGGCGCGATAATAATGGACCGGGCAAGTTTTCATAAAAAGAGACCGCTTGAAGAAATATGCGGGAAGGCGAAAGTCAATTTGGAGCTTCCTCCCGCGTATTCCCCCGATTTTAATCCGATGGAGAAAGGATGGGCGAATATGAAGCGTGTTTTACGCGGCGCCGCCCCTCTTTGTGATTCGCTTCAAACTGCAATTTACGATTGTTGGCGTCAGGTGTTTCTGCCTAGAACCACTATAC
>JAISCC010000079.1 GCA_031265845.1 Treponema sp. | reverse complement strand
CCTCCCAACCGCCCGCACGGGGCTTCACCTCAACGATCTTCGGGCGTGTCAATCGAAACGCGGTCAGGCGTCTGGCCGCGGCGGTCTTTCGCCCCCTTCCGCCGGCGCGGTTCCGCCTGAAGCGCTCTTTCAGCGCGGGGGCTTGCGCCGTTTCCCCGTATAAATAGGTGTGGACGGTCGCTGGCGAAGCCCGCTTTTCCCTCCGGTCAGGGCACCTAGCGCAGCGGAATGACCAAGCCACACGAAACCTCGAACCGCTTTAGCGGCGAAGCGCAAGCAGGCTTGTTATGCGCAGTCCATGCCGTTTTTATATTTTTTACATTTAAAACATACTATTGATCCTACATTCCATATTTCCAGTTCTTTATATTCTCTATTTAATTTTTCCAAAATTCCATTTCTTGTAAAAAATGGCGATGTAAATGTTCCATTTTCTACAAATATATTATTTACAAACCAATCTGTCCTTTTTGTCATGCCTTTAACATAAAAGCATCCAATAAATATACCATTATTTTTTAAAACACGTTTTATTTCGATAAACGCCTTTTCTTTATCAGGAAATGCGTAAAAACCTATCAAATGTTCCTTTCTCAAAGGGTGCGTTTCCAACATCGCCCTGTTTACATTTTATGTTTTCTAAATTATTTTTTTCAAAACGTTTTTTGCTATTTCTAGCATATCATTGGAATAATCCATACAAATTATTTCAGAATTATGTAATTGTTTATATTTTCCAGTTGTTAATATTCCAGTTCCTGCCGGTATATCCAATATTTTTCCATTAAAATCAGTTGGTGTATTTCCAAGCAATCTTATTGAATAATCCTTATCGTCAAACTCCCATATTATTTTTATAATATTGTCAACCATTTCGGCATGAATTTCGCCTGACGCACCGGCTGTTTGCGAACCTTCGGTTTGCGCCCTCGCGCCCCGCCCACATTTTAGTATTATTTAATTCCTTTGAATATTTTCATTTCTATTAATAATTTTCTATACAACGCTATTAATGGTCCAGCAAATAATACCGTTAATAATGTTCCTACTCCAACGTTACTTTGAGTTAATATGCCTCCAATAACACATAAAGCGTCTGTTCCTATTCTTATCCATCTAAATAAATTTTGTCTCTTTATTTTTTCCACGATAATAATCGCAATCGCATCGTATGGCGATACGCCCATATTCGCTTCAATATAAACAGCGGCGCCAAAATATAAAACTAAAAATCCAAATATAAAATAAATTATTCTTATTAGAAGAAAAAGAGCGTCAAACAAGGGTATTTTTCCTATAACCCACAGAAGAATATCTGAAGTGTAACCAATTGCAACCATATTGTATAAAGTCCCAAAACCTACCTTGCCGCGATCTGAAAGAAATACTCCAACAAACAGAATAATGGACATTATTAATTGCCATGTCCCAAAAGACATTCCTAGCTTCTTTGCGATACCGAGATTTAAACAAGTCACCGGATCAACGCCAAAAGCGGCATAGCGCATAAAAGTTAATCCTATTGAAATAATAGTAACACCCGCTATTACACAAATTATACGAGAAAGCGTTATTTTGTTTTTTTTCGCTGTTTTTACAAGATATTCTTTTCTAGCCATCTTCCCACTCCACTTTCATTGTTACTTTCACATATATATTTTGCAATTTCCTTTAATTCTTTCATTCCATTCCCCATCGCTACTCCTGTTCCACATTTCTTAATCATTTCAATATCAATGTAGTCATCTCCAAATGCCGCTATTTCTGATAATTCTATATTTTCATTTTTTGCCGCCGCTTCAATTGCCGACATTTTACTCGTTTCTTTATAATAGAATCCGCATAAATTTCCTCCGGAAAATTTATTGCCTTGCTTTCCTTAAAACTTTTCCTGAATATTGTCCAATATCCGTTTATCAAATATTTCTACTGTTATTTTATATGTCTCTTTTGATAATGGTTTTGAAAAGTCATAATGAATTCCATGCGAGTAATCAGATTTTATTACGTATTTCATCATTTCAGCCGCATTCATTTTTATATAAGAAATGGGTTTTATGTCCTCTTTTAAATGTATCGCCATATTTTCCTCCAGTATTTTAATTTTTCAGCGAATTTTATACCCGTTTCGCATGTTATGAAAAGTTGCGCTTTGGGGGCTAAAACCATGCTATTCTCCGCATACGATGAGGAAAGCGATGGATTGCCTGGGATGGCGGGATCGCTTCGCTTGAATGTGCGGATCGCGTTTAGCCCTTTAAGCGCGGAACGTTACAATCGTTGCAATGCAGGGGCGGAACGTTTGACGTGTAATATAGTCCGCTCCAGAAACCGCGCTGCGCCCTCTTCCGTATTCGCCTCGACAACCACACGCGCCGCGGCTTTCACCTTGTTTTTGGCGTTTGCGGGCGCGATTGAAAAACCGGCGGACTCGAACATGGAAAGATCGCTCTCCTCGTCGCCAAAGGCAAGAACGTGTTCGCTCGCGAGTGAAAGCCGATCCAGCGCCAGTGTAAGACCGGTTCCCTTGGAAACTCCCGTTGACATGATCTCCAGAAAGGTGTCGAGCGTTTTCGTAATATACACTGTATCGCCGAATTGTTCGGAAAGAAGCGGACGAATCTCTTCGAGTTTTGCGGGATCGGCAAGAAACATGCCCTTGATGCAACCGAATTTGTCCGGTTGCATAGCGGCGCGAGAGGCGGCTGCGGCGAGAGCTCGCTTTATATCCGCGACAAGAGGCGGCGAGCCGGTATGCTTGGCGTACATGTCCCATTCCGCGCCGCCTCTCTCGGCCATGGGTCTTTTCCCCACGCGCCCCTCCGGTCCATCGGTTTCAGGAAAATAGACCTGAAAATAAACGCCGGTTTTCCGTGAAATATCAACACAGAAATCAATGACGTCAAAACGCAGGAGGGACGGATAAATGACGTCGCTTCTACAGCCTTGAGCGTCAACATTGGTGACTTCAGCCCCATTAAAAAACACCATTGGACCCGCCGCGCCTATAGCGGCGCGGTATTTCTCGGACGCTTCGGGCGATCTGCCCGTGCAAACGATGAGATGAAGCCCTTGTTCGCGGCATGCCTTGAGCGTGTTGATAGTCAGTTCGCCTAATGTATTGTCGGGGCGGAGCAATGTGCCGTCCAAATCAAGCGCCAAAGCTTTGACGCAGGAAAAATCATAGGAAAAAGTGAAAGAAGATGTCGTTGCCATACCGGAGAGTGTATCAAAAAAACGCCTTTTCTGAAAGCCGCTGAAAGCCACAAAACGGTTGCAAGCCATGTATGGCGCTCCTCCATCCCCTCTTCACGTTTCCTCAAAAATTTGCTATACTTGTTCTATAATGTCAGAATATTCAGCGGAAAGTATACAAGTTTTGAAAGGGCTTGAAGCGGTCAGGCAAAGACCCGGCATGTACATTGGGACGACCGGGATAGATGGGCTTCATCACCTTGTGTTTGAAGTGGTGGACAATTCCATTGACGAGGCCATGCAGGGGCATTGCGACAGTATTCTCGTAGTGCTGGAAGGCGATGATATTGTTAGGGTGGAGGACAACGGGCGTGGAATTCCCATTGACATGCACGTGGGTGAAAATGTAAGCGCTCTTGAACTCGTTATGACCCGTCTCCATGCGGGCGGTAAATTCGACAAAAAATCCTACAAGGTTTCGGGCGGCTTGCACGGCGTGGGCGTGTCTGTGGTGAACGCGCTGTCAACGTGGTGTGAAGCCTTTGTCTATAAAGACGGCAAAATCTACACCCAGCGGTATGCAATCGGCATACCGGAAGCGCCTACGCGCGAATGCGGCGCATCCTCTTGTCCGTGGATGACGGGAGATTGCGCTACAAGCGGCGCTGCAAGCGGTACGGTCATCCGGTGGAAAGCGGACGCTTCCATTTTCAAGGAAACTACGGCGTATAATTTTGACGCGCTTTCCAACCGGCTGCGGGAACTCGCCTTCCTCAACAGGGGTCTCAAAATAACCATTCGGGACGAGAGGTTTTCGACGCCCAAGGTTCATGAGTTTAAGTTTGACGGCGGAGTAGAAAGTTTTGTCCGGTACTTGAACGAAGGCAAAACCGTTCTCTACAAAGAACCGATTTTTATAAGCGGCGCCCGCGATGCTATTGAAGCGGAAATTGCCATTCAACATAATGACGGGTTCAACGAGATCATGTACTCGTTTGTGAACGACATCAACACCCGTGAAGGCGGCACCCACCTAGTGGGTTTTAAGTCCGCGCTTACCCGCATCCTGAACGAATTTCTAAAAAAGTCAAAACTGTCTAAAAAATTCGAGGAGGGTTTTTCCGGCGAAGATGTACGCGAAGGGTTGACTGCGGTTCTGTCCGTCAAAGCGCCGAATCCTCAATTTGAGGGCCAGACCAAGGGCAAGCTCGGCAATTCCGAAGTGCGAAGCATCATTGACGCGCTAGTGTATGAACAGCTTGAACTTTTCTTTGATCAACATCCAGATGTCATCGCCAGCATCCTTGAAAAGTCCGTGCTTGCGGCGAAAGCTCGCATTGCGGCGCGGCAGGCGCGGGAAGCTACGCGGCGGAAAAACGCTATGGATAGCGCCGGATTGCCCGGAAAACTCGCGGACTGTTCCGAAAAAGACCCGTCACTCTGCGAACTGTTCATTGTGGAGGGAGATTCGGCGGGCGGTTCCGCAAAAATGGGACGCAACCGCCAGTACCAAGCTATTCTGTCGCTCTGGGGCAAAATGCTCAACGTGGAGAAAACCCGCATCGAAAAAGTCATCACCAACGAGAAATTGCAACCGATTATCGCTAGCATCGGGGCGGGCGCGGGTGAGGAATTCAAGGTTGAAAAGATACGCTACCACAAAATCGTGATCATGGCGGATGCCGATGTTGACGGCTCGCATATCCGCACTCTTCTCCTCACCTTCTTTTTCCGCTACATGACGCCGCTTCTGGAATCCGGACATGTGTACCTCGCTATGCCGCCCCTGTACAAGGTGAGCTACGAGAAGAAGAACTTCTACGCCTATGACGACGCTGAAAAAGACCGCATACTCGCCGAATCCGGGCGGGATCCCGGCAAAGTCGCCTTGCAACGGTACAAGGGGTTGGGTGAGATGAACCCCGATCAGTTGTGGGAAACAACCATGGATCCCGGCAAACGGAACATGGTGCAGATTCACATGGAGGACGCTATTGAGGCTGACCGGATATTTTCTATGTTGATGGGCGAGAATGTGGGTCCACGTCGGGAATTTATCGAAGAAAACGCGCTTTTAGCGTCAAATTTAGATGTATAATATGGAAATTCATCTCATTTAGCGCTATATTTAAAATAGGATGAGAATAAAATCAAGTGGCATTTTTGGCGTTTTCTCAATTCTTTTTCTTTTTTTTCTAAACGCATGTAATGACGCTCCTGTGGATGCCATAGTTCTTTTTCCTCTTAACCCTTATGAGATGAATGTATTTCTCGCAGAGAGACAGCAGTCCATAGACAGCAACCCCATTGTCAACAGCGGCGATACGCTTCATCCTTATTTTGTTCACGCGCTTCCAAAAGAATACCCTGATGTGATGGGCTTTCAAGTTTTTCTGCGTCCTGCGGACAGCGCAATACGGGAGGAGAAACTTGAATATACGTTCATTCATTCTCCAGACGAGATAGAGGGGGACGATGTTCCGGCGAGAACAGCGGAAGTTTCCGGCGTACAGTGGACGGAGAACACGCCGGTTTTTATTCCGGCGCGGACTATGGAATTGCCTGCATTCGCCCTGCCTGAAACGCTTGATATAGGACAATACTCCATGATCTTTCAGGTTATTGGAAAAGACGGCGCAACGCTTTCGTCTACGGAGAAAGCGTTCTATTTTTTAGCTGACGCGCGTTTTGTGGTTAAAGACCTGCGCGTATATTTGCCCGGTCAGTCAGATACACGCATAGCAAAAGCCGGCGCTCGCATTCTGCTTGAAGTCCCCGTCGTCTGGGATGAACCGCTCGATCCGTATGTCGTGTGGTCTGATAGCGGCAATATCTTCAATGAAGGAAGGGTTTCTGAAGGGGCGAACCGGATGCTATGGAAAGCGCCGGAGATTACCGGCTTCAAAAATATCAAAGCCGAGGTGTTTCCGTTCTCTCCTTTTGAAGAAACTCAAAAAATCACCGGCATAGCGGGCGTAGCGGGAACAATTTCAATCCCCATAACGGCAAAAGATGCGGAAAACGGATATTTTGCCGAAAGATCGGGTGAGTTCACCCATTGGTACGCGCTTCAGGGCGATCTTTTGGATAGAAAAGGCGGAGCGCCCCTGCAACCCCACGTGGAGACAACCGCCCAATGGTCGCCTGCGGCGTATACATACGGTCTTTCCATAGGAAAAGATGTGTATCTGATTTCAAAGCCGTCGCCCCCTATGGAGATGGACAAAGAAGAAGAGTCCGACGGCGGCGACTCGCCGGAAAGCCTTCCCGCAAGAACGGACAAACTGGAATTCCGTCTAAACCTCGTGGAAGACGGCGCAATCGTCCGCGCATATTATGATTACGCAACGGACAGCGCCGATTCCGCGCCCGTAATGATCAGCCTGGTCTCGACAGACGGGTGGCTGGAACTGCTTTTAAATGCTGGTGAAGAAGATGCGTTGATAAAGAAAACGCCCCTGCCGGCAATCAAACCCATAATCCCGGATGCGGAAGAATTCGATTTAACCATAGCAACCATATCTGGCGAAGAAGAAATCGAAAATCAAGATTTTCAAAACCAAGATTTTCCGGTTGTCTCTCTTATTATCACGGTCGAAAAAAAACAGCTATGCGCGGACATTTCGTTTGAAGAAAGCGTGGAAACCTATACGGATCCGATTGTACTGGCTGCTCCTTTAAGCGGAGCGGCGACGTTTTATTTTGGATCGGGCGATGAAGGCGGCGGTGAAAACGCCGGTGGCGTTGTCGCCGTCATAAGCGAGTTGGGCGTTTTGTTTAACCTGCCCGCTAAATCGCTTACGCAAGATGAGGTGGCTGTACAAGAAACCACCCTCCTACAGGAAGCGGATAATTCGGGGGGCGCCCCGCGGGCGGGGCGGGGGGGCCCGCGCGGGGGAGGCGGGGGCCCCGCGGGGGGTGGGGATA
>JAISCC010000077.1 GCA_031265845.1 Treponema sp. | reverse complement strand
CCTCCCAACCGCCCGCACGGGGCTTCACCTCAACGATCTTCGGGCGTGTCAATCGAAACGCGGTCAGGCGTCTGGCCGCGGCGGTCTTTCGCCCCCTTCCGCCGGCGCGGTTCCGCCTGTTTTCGCCTGAAGCGCTCTTTCAGCGCGAGGGCTGCGCCATTTCCCCGTATAAATAGGTGTAGACGGTCGCTGTTGAAGCCCGCTTTTCCCTCTGGTCAGGGCGCCGCGCCCCAAGCCGGCCTGAAATCTGGTCCGCAGCTAGGTCTTGTTTGAACAAAGCCGTAATTTCCCGCATGAGCGCGTGGTCATCGAGCTTGGAGCTTGGCTTGGTCTCCAAGCGCCGTTTCACACTCAAGGCTTGGGCCTCATCGCCGGTATAAACCCCATTGGTCCCGTTTCGGTTCAACTCGCGGCAGGCGCCGCTTAAGCGTTTGCCCAGCGTCACCGATATAAAGCGTTTGGGCGGGGCCGCGCCTTCCACAGCCTGCGGCGCGCTCCTTTCGTCTGTGGTATAGCGGGTATACGGCGTCGTTAACCTCCGAAGAGTTTGTTTTGCAACTTTATTCCGCCGTGTTTACGACGCCGTTTCTATGCCCCGCTACTTTCGCACTTCAAAAACAATTCGGCCTTATAAAAGAAATAATTGGAAGATATGTTTATTATATATTTTATGAATACGACAACACGGGTAATCAAATCGGGTTTAAATATTACGATAATGATAAAACATTATGTTTTAGACGTGAATTTATAGCAGATAATGATGATAAAATAATATCTGTAATAACTTATGGTGAAAAAGATGATATTTTTGGAGAAACAAAATATATAAAATATTTAGAATGAATTGTTATTATGAATATCATGATAATTGAAAAAGAAAAAACGGCGCGCTACAGGACTGCTTGCGCTTCGCCGCCTATAGGCGGCGAAGGCTACGGTTTTGCTAGGTCAATCGCTTCGCTCATTCCCACGGCAAATCTTCTCCACATTTTGCCGACCATGGACTTTGTTGCGCAAAGCCCTTATACTGGCTGCAAGAACGCCGCAAACAGACGGAACGTTAGGCGAAATGCCAAAATGAACAACGGGGGGCAAGCCCTGCGGTATCGAAGATTTTTCCTTGAAATCGTTGCGTATGCGGGGAAACAAATCCCCTGCGCCCCCAGCGAGAAACGCCCCAATAAATTGCGGCGCGTCCATTCATGCGCGTCATCTGCGAAACTCACGGGCGGGGTGGTAAAATGATGATGTCTTAATGATCGAAAAGTCGAATTATTTATGGAAAAAACCTACTCAATAGTCATCCATAAGGAAAAGGCGTCTGAGAAAATGCGCCTACAAGAAACGGTACGGTTATGAAGACGATTTATGTATAAATTCACAGGTCAAACCAACAGAGAGGTCTTTATGAAAAAGAAAACGCTCTTCGTTTTATGTTTAATCAACGCCATGTTTTTGGCATACGCCCAGAGCGGCTATTTCACCGGATCATGGACAGGAGACGTAGAGTCCGGCGGTTCCTTTCTCACCTACAAGCTCACCTTCCGGGGCAACGCCGCTTGCACGGTGCGGGTAAGCGTCCTGTCTGGCGGCGCGGAATTGTCGCAAGAAATTGAAGGCAATTATTCTTTCAGCAATGATATTCTTAAAATTAGCGCGGTATTCAGCAAGCCCGTCATACCCAATGTCCCTCGCGTTCAATGGGCAAGCGTTGTTACCTTCGGTGACAACTCCTTTAATATTCTCGCCAAGCCGGATTTCTATTCACAAAGCCTTGCGCGTATCACTTTTATACGGGAAGATATATCTTACATCAACAACGCTATAGGCAATTCGTTTGCCGCCCTGTTTCGTGATATTCCCGTAAAGGCGCGGGTTGCCTTTTTGAATATCGCTTCAAAAGACGTGGAGGAAGGCGCGTTCATCATCAATGAACTAACAGTTTTGTTTGTCAACGCACGGAAATTCACTATGGTGGAACGCCAAGATATTAACGTTATTCTTGAGGAGCAGAGCTTTCAGTTATCGGGCTATGTTGATGATAATTCAGCTGTTTCTATCGGAAAGTTTCTCGGCGCAACCGTGGTCATTACCGGAAGCATTACTGGAACGGGCGAACGGAAACGGCTGGCGTTGAAGGCGCTGGATGTTCTAACCGCCGAAATACTGGCGATGTCCTTGGAACCTTGGTAACCGAGCCACGGTGCTAACAGCCGCCGCTTTTTCAGTCCGCGCCAGTTCCCTTGCCGTGCGGTCTGAAAACAGAGTCGATGTATTTTCCATTCACGAGGGCATATCTACGGATGCCTACACTAACCGGAAGGATTACGCCCACACCCGGGTTGATTGAGAGAAAGCGTTGCAACTCAATTCCAATGATACCGATGCGTGGAATAATCTTGAGGGACTGCGAGGGATAGGGTATTAAAAGGCGTCCGCAACAATGGCTTGCCACGCCGAAGCCGAAGGCGGCGCGGCGCGGCGCGGCGCACTCAATGAGTAGCTCAAAAAGTCGCGCCGCCTTCCGCCTGTTTCGCCGCCCTCACGCGGCGGGCCGGCGTGACATTGCCATACGAGTTGCGGCTCGCCACGACAGGAATAACGTGTTCAATGAGTCGCGCCGGGTTTTGTCCGCTTCGCCACCTCACATGCTCCACGCCATTTGACCTCCTTATATGGCGCAGGCGCCCTCTTGACATTTTTTCGATTATACTGTGAAATATTTCACAGAACAGTACTTCATCTGATTCACAGTGCCGGGCGTCAACCCCGCCGCATCCGTGTGCAGGGTTTGCACCGAGTCCACGATGATGACAACCGGGTGGACGGCTTCAAGAACGATCTCAATATCTTCCAGTATGCCGGTACAACATATTTCAATGCGGTCGCCGCGAGCCATGAC
>JAISCC010000074.1 GCA_031265845.1 Treponema sp. | reverse complement strand
GTCAATGTCTCCGAACCTGGGGCTTACAGTGGCGGTAAACATAGCGTCATTGTACTAAAAATGGCGCCGCGTTGCAAGGTTCAACCCGCGAAAAAGACGCTGTAAAAAGCGTCAAAAATTGGAACGCACAAGCCTGCGGCGCGCGGGTGGAGAAGCCGCGAATGCCGCGCCGCCGAATGCGCCGCCCCACGAGGAAAGAAATGGTTTCAAATCGGTGACAGCAATATGCGGATCATCATAATGGAAATCGGGCGATAATCTTGTCTTTGGAAAATTTTTTGTCTCTTATTGATAAAGAGCTGATTAAAAAAAACAACCGTGAAATATTGGATGTTTGATGAAATTCGTTTGACTTTAGCCTGGAATCCGCTAATAATTGAATGAAGCGGGCATGACAACTCGCCAACCATTCTTTTGAATGGCATTTTATAGAGGATTTATGCCCACAGAATAAAGCAAGGAGTATGGCGATGACGACGCTATTGGCGAAAATATTTTTCTTTCTTTCTATTTCTATATTCTTTTTCTCCTGCGACAATCCAAAAGAAATTTCCTTTGAATTGACTGACTCCAATAGAATCGCTGTAAACGCTACAGCAAACGGGAGAAGCGGGAAATTGTACTGGGACACCGGATCGTATGTTTCGCTGTTTGACTGCGATTTCGACGCTTCAAATTTTTCCCATAAAGGGATGATGGCTTTTTATTTTGAAAATCCTGAGGAAGTGGATTTTTATTATTTACCGGAAATAATTATAGGCGGCGCGCGTTTAAAAGGCGCGTCGGAAATTACGAGGACAACGGCGAATTTGCGGAGCAGGACGCTTGAACCGGAAGGTCTTGACGGAGTTTTGGGAATAAACGTTTTTGCGGGCTACTGGTGCGAACTTTCTTTTTCAAAAAGGAAAATTATACTTCACAAAAAGAAACCAACGCGTTTTGAAGAATTTGTACCGGTGAGACTAGAAGCGAATTATTTTTGTATTTCGATTGACGTAGACGAAAAACAGTCGCCGTTTATTGTCGATACCGGAGCGCAGGGAATGTATTTTCCCCCTTCGGTTATACTCGAAAAGACAAAAAACGAATATAGAAAAATACTTTTAAAAACGCGAGACGTTTATCTGGTGAAAACAAATGAAATATCAATTTTTGACGATATATTTGAACATAAAGCTGTTATCACGGATTCAATTTTTAGATTAAACGAGAGCGGGAATATATCCGCCACGCGGGGACTGCTCGGCGTTGAATTTTTGAAAGACTACGATTTGCTTTTCGATTTCACCAATCTGCCTTTCAGTACCAGCGGCTTGTATTATAAACGCATTGACACCGAAAGAGATGAGAAAAAATTATTTCCTTCGGAAAAAATACAGGAATCGGGAATTCACTCGTTTTATAGGACGCCTGACGGAATTACGCTTGGAGTTATTGAAGGAAGTTTTCTTAATAAAGAATATGGCGTAACCGAAAGAACAGTTATAGCCAAGATTGACGGAAAACCGGCGCAAGAAATAAGCGATATGGATATATGGAATATGGATATTTTTAAGGTGAAAAATTTCACTGTTCTTGAAGACGGCAAAGAGCGGACAATGGAATTCAAGCTGGGAAACCGCTAAATTCCATTAAAATATTGGATATTTGAGCTTCTTCCAAAACGCGAACTACGTTCGGGTCGGTTTTGAAGCAAGCCTTGGAGAAAATTGTCAATTCTTTATAAGTTAATCAATTATGGCTTGCGCGATTTTCTCCAGGGTAAGGGGCTGTTCCAAAAACTGTCGCTCCGTGCGTTTTGGAATAGCCTCATTTGGTAAAATTCGCTTGACTTTAGCCTAGAAGCCTCCAATAAAGCGGGTGTGACTCGCTAATCATTCTTTTGGGAATGATGTAGCGCCGCCAGCAAAAATTAATCGCTGCATGAAAACCAATAAAATACACCGCGGCGGACGACCGCCTCAAACGCTTGTATGAGAATCAAGCGGATTCTCATACAAGCTATAATTAGATTGGAGAGCATTTCTCTAATTGGAATTCGAATCATCCGGCTCGTCCGGCCACGCCGAAATGCCTGTCAAGAAAAAATACGGGTTTTGAAAATACGCTAAATCTCCCGTGCCTTTAAGCTGCGCCACTTCATATTCACCGTTACTCCATCCCAATACATAGGCGCTAGCGACATCCACAGTTTGAAAAATAGTCTCGAAAGTCGCTATGTTGACATCATTCCAAGGACCACAACTCGCCATAAAACAAAAACCCGCTATTTCAGGATAGCCTTTTTGCTTGGTTATATCCGCTTCAAACCGGAACAGGGCGTTGTTTATGGCGTCGCCCCGTCCTGGAAGCTGGCATTTCAATTCCACATAGGTGGGGTCTCTGCCGCCGCCGTATTCAATATAAAAATCACAGCGGGCGCTTTTATCCGGGTAAGACATTTCACGGCTTATGCTCACGTTTCCTTGAAATTTTTCAACAAGATGCATAGCCAATTCAACTTGAAACCATGCTTCCCAGCCGCCCACAATTTTTTCAGAAACCGCCAATTCAGCCGCCCTGGAAAAATTATAATCCTCAATAGCTTCAAAAAATTGTTGTATTCTCATTTTTCTTCCCTATATAAGGGTGGGTCGCCCCACCCCGAAAGAAACGATCCACACCCCTAGTAAACGAGAGTGGGTTTGTGGATCGAGACCTTGCCTCGCTTGCCGTTAGCAGCGGCGACAAAACATCCTTGAGCGGCGTCATATTCCAAAGTGTTTTCGGTGACGCCGCCGTTGAACTCAACCTGGGTGGTCTTGCTCACGACATCCGTAATAACGGCGCCAGACGGGTATATGTTCTGAAGCCATACATACACCGTAGCGCGCGGCGTAAAGACGGCGGTCATTTGAGCGGGCGTCATAGTCGCGTTGATACAGGACGCGTCGACAGCTCTCCCGTTAATGATCGCCTTTTGCGTGAGTCCGAAGGTGAGTTGCGGGTAACTGCCGACGGCCATAAGGTTTTCAACCTGGAAAGAACCCAGCGCACAGGGATCGTCCCCCGGATCGAAAACGGGAGTTTGATCACGCCCGAAAAAGTAGGATTTGCCATCCGCAACCTTTGGGGGAAGCTCGCTTAGTTTGAGTATGCGCGCCCCCTGTTTGACATCTGTGGTAGATGCGTAGAGACCGTATTCCTCTGACCACTCAACCGTGTTTCCCATAAAGGGATCAAAGACCAGCCACGCCACATTAGGCGCTCCATTCCCAACGGGTCTGGCAATGGCGATGCGCAAGCCAGACGCTGCAAGAATGCGCAGATCCGCATCTTTGATAGTGAGATTCAACGTGAAATTCATACAAAGCTCCTTCCTTGTTTGATAACGGCGTATAACCGTTTAAGAGATTGCCATCTCTTATACATTATATCATCCTTTCCTGCAATTTTTGTCAATATTTTTCGGCATACAATGTCAACATAACGGAGAGGGGGTCGTCACTGTCGCTCATTAGCGCAAAACCTGCAATCATTAACGATATTCCGCTGGCTTCCAATCCAGCAGTCGCCAGCGTAAAATTGAGACCGCCATCCGCGAGCGAACTCAACGCTTCGCTTCCGAATGTTTGAGCGTTCAGAGCGTCAAACGCTTGAGCGTTCAACGAACAAACTACGGCTGCCGCTCCGTCTGAGTAAGGACAAGGTCGTTATTTTTTAAGCCGATGTCGCTTACAGGGGGAAACGGAATGTCCACTTTTTGACCCGCCGTGTTTTTCAGCGTGAAGTTCACGGAAAAGCAGCTCATCGGATGATCCGCGCAGGTGAAGGCGGGCTTTGCCGACTCCTTCCGAAAGGCGCACCAACGCGCCCTGGGAAAGCTCATAGGGCGTCTGGCCAATGGTGTAGCGGGCTTTGCCCTTGACAATGTAGGTTAATATCATAATTAGACATGCGGCGAGGGTTTAAACGCCAATCAGCCGGACATTTCCGAAACACAAGGCGCTGTATGTCCGGTACAAACAACTCGTCTTCTTCCATTTTTCCATCTTTAAATTTGACTTCGCTTCCAAAGTCCACCGCAACAGTTTTATAGTATACCAAAAAAGCTCTGCGGCATGCCAAAACGGTTTTATGGCATGCCAAAAAAGCTCTGCGGCATGCCAAAACGATTTTATGGCATGCCGAAAAAGCTCCATGTCATACCAAAACGATTTTACGGCATGCCGAAAAAGCTCCCGCCTATTCCCATACATCAAGCTTTCTGTCTTAAAAAAAAATAGCGCTTGTCTTTTTCGCCAATCTCTCGAACAACCCTGCATGGAGCGCCATGCGCGATGACATTCGCCGGAACATCCCCCGTGACAACGCTTCCCGCTCCTATTACGGAATTGCCGCCTATTGTCACGCCCGGAAGCGTCTGGACGCCGGAGCCAAGCCACACATTCCCGCCTATATGCGCCGGCAAGTTATATACGTAATAGTTTTTCCGCAACACCGGCGATATAGGATGCCCTGACGTGGCGACAACGACGTTAGGCGCGATCATGCAATAATCGCCTATATAGACACGCTCGCCATCCACAAGGGTCAAGTTTGAGTCGCAATAAACGCCGCGTCCAAAATGCGCGTGGCGACCGCCCCAATTCGCATGCGGCGGACTCTCAATACGGCGGCCTTCGCCGATTTCAGCGGGCATCTCCTTGAGGATTCGCAGCCGTTTGCCCTGTTCTGTTGGCCTTGTGAGGTTGTACTCGTACAGTTTTTCCTGACATTCAAGCTGGTTTCCCATAATCGCGGGATCGTCATAGCGGTATGGCGACCCCTGTTCTTTTCTCTCTTTATCGGCCACGCTTTTTCCCCGCGCCAGGCTCGCCGCCAGCTTTAGGGCGGGGGCGAGCCCCCGCTATGAAAAGCCGTCTTGAAGCCGCCTACCTGACGCCTCGCGTTATTAAGGTGTACAACCCCGTTTTATCATTGGCTTCGCCAACCAAAATGTAGCACGTGGAATCGCGGGTCGCGGCGAAGATGAAGGCAATGCAATGTTTTTTCATCTCAATCTCCTATACATAAAATATCCGCGCCATAGGCGGGACAAGCGCGTTTATAGCGCGTCGGCGCCATTAATGTAAAATTTAATTTCCTTTGACGGTCAAGGTGTACGTACCGTTCCTCTTGCTTGTCACTATAATAAAACAGGTTCCGTCCCGCGGCGGCGCAAACGTCGCCTTGGCGTTATAATCGGCGCCAGAGCCGTTGTCATAGCCTAAAATGTCTTTGCTTTGAATTTGCGAAGGGTCCCCGGTGTCGACGAGCGTCCTGGCGCCGTTGGCGCTAATAACCAGCAAGTTGGCGCCCAGATTGCCCTCGGTATATATTGTGATGGATTTATACGAAGCCACGTCGCTCAATCCATACACATGCATGGAGGAGTCCGAGGAAGTGAACATGCGCTGGTACGTATTGTCCGCCTGTATTACCGGCGTTTTTTCGGAGGCAGGTATCACCTTTATGTTCCGCCCCGCCGCTCTTTCGCTTCCACCGCTTTCATTGATGGTCAGCGTGTAGGCGCCGGCGCTTTTGTCCTTGTTCACCACCATAACGATAAACGCCCTTTCCCGCGGAACGTTCACGCTGACTTTGGCGTTGGCGTTTTCCCCGGAATCATCGTCAAGCGCGAGGATGTACCGGTCGGGATCGTCGAACAGCGCTTCCATCGTCCCTTGATTGGCGACGGCCCGCGCCCCCTCAATGGTTATGACCGCGACCATAGAGAACCGGCATTTATAGGTCTGTCCAACATACACCTGATCTCCTGAGTTCACCGTATTTTTCGAACCTGTCGACGGGGCGGCCGGAGCCTGGGGCGTCGGCGTCGCGGCTGTCGCGGCGGACGGCTTGGAAGGAGCCGCGGCCGCAAGCGCGGACGCCGTGGAATCGACCGGTTTAGAGCCGGCGGCGGGGGGATTCGCCGCTTTCTTTTTTGGAAAATTCTTTTTCGCCGAGCCTACATAGGTTCCGACTCCAATTCTGAACGCCAGGCCGTAAGCCGGGCTGAAAAAACCGGCGGAGTAAAGGTCTTTTTGCGTCCCGCTCGCCACTTGCCTGCCGTACCCCGCTTCGGCCCTCATGAAGAAGGAGTTTGTGAAAGCGTAGTCGAGGCCGAGTCCGGCTTTCAACCACAGATTTTCTATAATGGCGTCCAGCATGTCACCCGTCTCACGGGCAGAGTCTTCCAGAGCGCCGCCGCTGAAATAATACCGGTAATCGGCGCCGGCGAATGGGGCTATCGTCACCCGCTTGACGCTGATGGGAATTCTAAGCGCGAGACCGAAATCCAGCCCCGACACCGTGTTTCCGGTCAAAGCGCTCTTGCCCGCGAAATAACTTATTTCACCGCCAAGCGCCGTGATGTCGGCGAACAGAGTCGCGCCGAACACATTGTCCGCGCTCTTTGTTTCCAGATTTTTTCCCGATGATGCAGGCGTGGCGGCGGTATTGGCCGCATACATGCCGCTGACGCCGACACTGCTGCACGCGGAAAAGGCGATCACAGTCAAAGCGGCCATGAATGTCATGTTCTTTTTCATACTTTATCCTTTCGTAGTTTACCCTCTTTGCGGAGTTTTTTCTGAAGTTGTGTTTCCATGACAGTGGAACATTCAGCGTTTCGCCATCATGTTATGTAGGAGTTTGCGAATCTACAGTTCGGTATCCTCTCGTATCTGATTGTCACACAGCGTTTCGTCCGAAAGGCGCTTTGATTCCCCGGTTATGGAATGAGCGCGAAAACAAGCGGCCGCCATGGACACTTCTTCCCGTCGTTCTCAATCTGGATCGCCATATACGCCCTCTTCCCACTCTCCCCGCAATTGAACTCCAGAGCGTCCTTCCCGCAGGTCGTTCTCCGGGTTTGTCGGCGGCGTTTCCCCGGGCGCAACCGCCTTGCACCAGACGCGGAACCCCTTGTTCGCAGGATCGTCCGGATTGCCGTCGACAAAAACGATCCTGATCCCTCAGTTCGCGCCGCCCGGTGAGGAGCGTCTCCGCCGCAGACTGGACGCCGGGCGCATAGAAATAACGCTTTTTTTTATGTCCCGCATCTTTGCGGCCAGCGCATCGAAGGTGGTTTCACGCCGCGCGGTCGCCACCGGCGCGCGCGTAGTTTCGTTCCGCGCCGCCGCCTTTCCGGGGAGGACGCCTTCCGGTTTTTAGCCATTGCCAGTTGTCCGGCTCGTGTTCCGGGCATCTAATCGCTACTCATAAAGACCTTCTTTGTATGATTTGTTGTGAGCGAATATATTGTCAGCTATAGCGAATGAGACGGATATACGCGCGGACAGTCCGTATCCGCGCCTGAATAAGACGCTGTTACGCCTTGTTCCGCTGAATACTTTCTTGACTGGGGGGGGGGGGGGGGATAAACCCAAACCCCCCCGGGCCTTGCCATGGCATACGCCACAGCAGACGCGGATAGTGGACGCCGCCTGCCGTTCGTTACTGCAACCGATTTTAAACGCATTGTAGATATGCTCATATATAATATGATAGCGCATTGTGTCGCTTTTATCAACATGCGCCTCTATTTTTTTCATCAGACTCTTGTTTTTTCGCTTATATCGTTCACGTGGCGAACTGCGGCATTACCGCTTCGCCCCATCTCCCGCACTCGCGTACAGACTTTCGGTTATCCTCCCAAACGTTTCGCTTTCTTCGATGACCGTCCGTCTTTTATCCCGTATTACTCCCGCTCCATTTTTCACTCCGCTTGTTGTCTCTTGCAAATTGCCCATTGCCTCCAGAATCTGTTCGCTTCCACATTCCCCGTTCCTACATGTCGTCGTGCGCATTGGTCTCCTGTTCCTTCAGATGCCACATATCCTCGTTGACAGCCTCAAATTTCTGCAATACCGCGTCACTGGTCGCTTGAGGATTTTGCCAATTTCCGCATCTCGTCCGCCGTTAGCTCAAACCCCTTCCCAGTTTCACCAGCATAAGCGGATTCTATCGCCGCGTTCATGGAAAGCGGATTCATCTGATATTTTCCATAACCGGGTTTATTTCCTCACCGCTCCGCACCAAGCGGCTGACTTCCTTTTGCGACAGGATTACGGCAACGCGGCGGTACCGCTGGCGAGAACGCCGGCGCCAGTTATGTTAAAGATGCTAATGAGAACCATCAACTCAACGCCAATTTTCATAACACACTTCTTGATTTCTGAACTATAATGAGCCGGTTCGGACCGGCTTCAAAGAAAATCAGAATCACCCACAGCCGCCCTTGATCTCGCCTCCAGCCATGCTGAACATGAATCAAGGCGCAACCGTCTGTTAGCCGCGCCGGCGGCATAACAGCGTCAACGAAGTCGTCTACGCATGAGATTGCTATATAAAACCGCTTAAAACGGATATTTTCCATGAGAATATAAAAAATTCGCTTGAAAACGAGATGGAATGATCGGCGGAGCCTTACGCGGCTAGAGTTAACAACCTCCCGCCGGGATAAGGAAAGGATCGCTCCCCCTCGAATTTTCCGCCAATGGCTTGGCGGCTATTGATCTATGGCTGTAGAACATTCAACATGTCTTCCTTTTTTAACTTCTTTAGATTTCCGAGCGCACGTATAGATGACACTCTATCGTATCCAGCGTTTGTTGCAAGAGGCTCTTTCACGCATTTCATATAAAACATAATTTTTTTGGAAAATTTGGAAAAAATGTTGGAGTGCCGTGAAGCCCTCCAGCCACACGCTCCACGCCATGTGACTTCTTTTATATGGCGCGACTCCTTACTGACTCATTTGAAACAGCCCCCTAGTTATAAAAACTATGCGGCGCAAACCGCGTCGGCGCCCCCTTGACATTTTTTCGATTATACTGTGAAATATTTCACAAGGAGACATTCCAGCTATGAAACGAGTATTCAATTTTTCGCCGGGTCCTTCAGCCCTCCCGCTTCCCGCGCTTGAGAAAGCGGCGGCGGAACTATGCGACGCGAACGGAACCGGACAATCGGTGATGGAGATGAGCCACCGGTCAAAAGATTTCAAGCCTATTATCGAAAAGACCGAAGCCCTGCTCCGCGAGCTTATGGGCATTCCGGCAAACTACAAAACGCTGTTCTTGCAGGGAGGCGCGTCGTTGCAATTCGCCATGGCGCCGATCAACCTCGCGGGCGTCGAGCAGGGCGCGCCCCGGAAAAAAGCCGCCTACATTGACACCGGCGTCTGGGCGGACAAAGCCCTCAAAGAGGCGCTCAAGTATGCGGACGTTTCCGCGCGGGCTTCTTCCAAAAATGCGTCCTACACGTATATTCCGGACGCGCCCGCGCCGGAGCCTGACGACGCCTACTATCACATCACGCTCAACAACACGATTGTAGGCACAAAATGGAACAAGCCGCCTGTGACCGGCTCCGTCCCCCTAGTCGCCGACGCTTCAAGTTGCATCCTGTCAGAACCGCTTGATGTGTCCAAATTTGGCGTCATCTACGCGGGAGCGCAGAAGAACCTCGGCCCCGCAGGCGTAACGGTCGTCATTATCCGCGAAGACCTCATAGGCGCCGCGCCTTCGTGGACGCCAGCCCTGCTGCGCTACGACACGCACGTGAAAGAAGGCTCCATGTACAACACGCCGCCCTGCTACGCCATTTACATGGTGGGGCTTGTTCTTGAGTGGCTCAAGAACCTCGGCGGAGTTGAAGCCATCGCAAAAATAAACCGCGAGAAAGCCGGTCTCTTCTATGCATATCTCGAAAATTCAACGGCGTTTCTCTCGCCGGTGTCCAGGGCGGATCGCAGCCTGATGAACATTCCCTTTGTGTACCGCGACATCCCGTCTGATAAAAAAGCCGATCTCGAAAGCCGGTTTGTCAAAGAAGCGACGGAGGCGGGCTTGGTGAACCTCGCCGGACACCGGCTTGTGGGCGGCATGAGAGCCAGCTTCTACAACGCCATGCCCATTGAAGGCGTCAAGGCGCTGATTGGATTTATGGAACAATTCGAGAAAAGTCTGTAAGGAGGCTGTCATGTACCGTATACGAACATATAATAAAATTTCGCCGGAAGGATTAAAGCGCTTTTCCATTGACGCTTACGAGGTCGCGGGCGATCTGCCCAATCCGGACGCGATTCTGGCGCGGAGCGCGGATCTGCATTCGGTGGAGATACCGGACACCGTTAAAGCCATTGCGCGGGCCGGCGCGGGCTACAACAACATTCCGGTTGACGAGTGCAGCAAAAGGGGCGTTGTGGTGTTTAACACCCCGGGCGCGAACGCCAACGCGGTCAAAGAACTGGCGATAGCGAGTCTGTTGCTGTCGTCACGAAACATCATCGGCGGCGTGAACTGGACGACATCCATCGCGGATAAGGGCGATGAGGTTCCTGACCTTGTTGAAAAAAACAAGTCCACATTTGAAGGCCCCGAACTCAAAGGCAAAACCCTGGGCGTCATTGGACTGGGCGCCATCGGCGTCATGGTCGCCAATGACGCGCTCCACCTCGGCATGAACGTCATGGGCTATGATCCGTTCATTTCCGTGGAAGCCGCGTGGAATCTCTCCCACATGGCGCAGCGGGCTGAAACATTGGAAGGGTTGCTCGCAAAATCCGATTACGTCACCATTCATGTCCCGTACTCGGACGCCACCAAAGGACTGCTGGACGCGGACAAATTCCGCGTTATGAAAAAGGGCTGCCGCCTTGTCAACCTCGCCCGCGGCGGACTTGTGAACGAAGCCGATGTCATCGCCGCCCTGAACGGAGGAAAGCTGGCGGCGTACATAACGGATTTCGCCTCGGCGGAACTGCTTGCCACGCCTAAAGCCGTCTGCATCCCGCATCTCGGCGCCTCCACTCCTGAAGCCGAAGACAACTGCGCGGTCATGGCGGCGCGGCAGCTTATGGATTTTCTTGAATCCGGCGCCATCAAAAACTCGGTGAACTTTCCGCAATGCCATCTCGAAAAGCACACCCATTCGCCGCACCGCCTCCTTGTGGCAAACCGCAACGTGCCAAACATGGTTGGGCAGATTACGACAGCCCTTGCAAGCGCGAGCGTCAACATCGCGGATCTGGTGAATCACCACCGCAACGATGTCGCGTACAATATCATTGATACGGAGCAGAAGATACCGGATGGCGCGCTTGAACAGATCAAGCGAATCGAAGGGGTGGTGCGGGTGCGGACCATAGAAGTATAGCGCGGCGCATAGCGCGTGGAGGCGGGCGGCAATGTCACAGTATTCACAACCAGATTTTTGGTCATTAAAAGCGCGAAAAGAAGGCTACCCTGCCCGTTCCGTGTATAAACTCAAAGAAATAGATGAGAAATTCGGCGTTTTCAAACGTTTTTGCGGAAAAGCGCTTGATTTGGGAGCCGCGCCGGGCAGTTGGAGCCTCTACACCCTGCGGCGTGTGGGCGCGGCGGGATCGCTTGCGGCGGTTGATCTTTCGCCGCTTTCCCGCCAATACGACAAGGGGTTGTTTGACAAGGAAAACTTTCGTTTTCTACAGGGCGACATGACCTCGATGGAGATACGGGACGCGGCGTTGGCATTGGGACCCTTCAACGCCGTGCTATGCGACGCGGCGCCGGCGACAACGGGCAACAGCGCCATTGACGCGATCCGCTCCCTTGCGCTGTCGGAAACCGCGTTTGAATACGCGGAGTCCGCGCTTGCCCAGGGCGGCGTTTTTGTGGTGAAAGTGTTTCAGGGAGGAGACTCCGCGTCCCTGCTCAAACGGATTCGGGGACTCTTCTCGCAAGGCAGGAGTTTCAAACCCCAGTCGTGCAGAAAGGGATCGTTCGAGACTTATTATATAGGGTTGGGGAAGAAAAGCTGATCTCGTTGTTTGCCGGCTGCGCGTTGCGCCAACGGCGACAGAGCGTGGCGTCAAATTTACCAGTTTAAGGTATTTCTTGTATTGTGAGCCTGTTCAAAAACTGTCGCTCCGCGAACTACGTTCAGCGAACTATGTTCCGCGAACTACATTCGGATTAGTTTTTGAACAGGCTCTTGTGTTAATTATAAAAGCTTGGTATACTATATCGTGTATGTGGTGAACCGGTGAAACTGCGGTTTTTCATCGTGGTTTTATGGTTTCACATACCGGATTATATTTATGTTTTGAGCCGCTATCAGAGGAGTAATATATGACTTTACGTCCTGTCGTCAAGGTGATAGAAAAAAAATGCGTCAACTGCCATCGTTGTATAATGGCTTGCCCCGTAAAAATGTGTAACGACGGGTCGGGAGGGGTCATCATGCATCATAGTGAACTCTGCATTAATTGCGGCAGGTGTATCAAAGCGTGTACGCATGGGGCGCGTGTTGGCATTGATGATTTTAACGCTTTTATTGAAGATATAAAAACAGAACGGATTGTCGCCGTTGTGTCGCCGGCGATTGTGTCAAGTTTTGGAGCGGATTACCTGAAAGTGAACGGGTTTCTCAGATCGTTGGGCGTAGTCGCGGCATTTGATGTGAGTTTTGGAGCCGAGCTTGCCGTTAAGTCGTATATGGACTATATAAAAAAGGCGAACCCCGCCTCCTTTATCTCTCAATGCTGTCCGGCTATTGTTTCCTATATAGAAATGTACCGTCCCGAACTTATTCCGCATCTCGCGCCTGTTGACAGTCCGGTGATTCATACCATGAAGATGATAAAAAAATATTATCCTCAATACGCGGATTGCAAACTCGCCGCGATAAGCCCCTGTTATTCGAACCGAAGGGAATTTGATTCCGTTGGCATTGGAGACTACAATGTTACATTCTCATCCATCCTGGATTATATTAAGGATAAAGCGATAGATGTCAATGAATACGCTGAGGAGGACTATGTTAATCCTCCCGCGGAATGCGCGGTTTTATTTTCTCTTCCGGGCGGATTTAGGCAAATCATGCGCAGATACAAGGCGGATATTATCGACAAGTCCCGCAGGATAGAAGGCGACTCTGTGTTTAAGTATCTGGCGTATCTTTCCGGCAGTTTCAAAAAGGGCATAGCGCCATTTTTCATTGATTGTTTAAGTTGCGAAATGGGGTGCAGCGGCGGTCCCGCGACAAAAAACACGGAAAAACACCTTGACGAGGTGGAATTTCCCATAGAGAAGAGAGGTTTAGAGGCGCGAAAGCGGTATGAAAAAAACGGCGCGCTGGATGCGGAAAAGTTCGAAGGCATACTTGCGGACTATTGGGAAGAAGGGTTGTATACGCGCCGCTATACGGACAGAGCCGCAATTTTCAAGTCCACGGTTGTCTCTCCCTCAAAGGAAGCGCTCAAAGGCGCCTTTATAAAGATGCACAAAACAGAGCGCAAGCACTTCCTTAATTGCGGCGCATGTGGATATAAATCGTGCGAACAGATGGCGGTCGCCATTATAAACGGGCTGAATAGACCCGAAAACTGCCACCGTTACGTTGAGGTCGAAATGTTGCAACAATCTCTTGCGGCGTTAAAGATTGAGCGCGACGAAATCGCCGCCATGAAAGACAATCTGAGGGCAGGCGTGTTTCTTATGGATAAAGAATATGTCATTCAGGACAATTATTCCCGCACTCTTGAGGATGTGCTTGCCGCGACGGAACTGCAAGGCAGAAAATTCACCGAATTGATGGAAGACAGCCTTAACGAACGGGAGTTGAAGAGTCTTGAATGGTATTTTGACAATATTTTGAACAGTTCTCTGGATCAGGAACAGATAGATTCCATGAATATCCTGAAAGAGGTGGGCTACAGAAGCGTTGAGCGGCCGGTAAAAAAAAGGTTGTCGTGCGAATTCGCGCCTGTGAAGAGAGAAAACGGAGAAATCTTTATTCTTGGAGCCATTGAAGACATTACGTCTGAAATGGTTTTAAAGAAAAGGCTGAAAATGGACGAGCGCAGACGCCAGGAGAACATGCGTTCCTTCATTGAAGTGTTGCGGCTGGATCGGGGCGTGATCAACGATTTTATTGAAAACGCGCAATATTACCTATCCCGGATCACGTCAACTTTGAGAGACAGGAAAATGTCCTCCAAAAGCCTGATCGATGCAATAGCTCCCATGGTACATACCATCAAGCTGGACGCTATTTCTTTGGGATTGCAGGACATTGCGGAAAACCTCTACGATATAGAAGACGTTATAAACCAGATGCGGATGGAAACGGAAATTTCGTTTGACAGCCTGCTGATGCTTGCCATTGAAATTGAACAGACTCTGAGAATAAAAGACAAGATTGTAAAAGACGCGGGAACTATATTTTCCAGACATTCAGCCGGCAACATAGATCATAGAGAGTATATATTTATCCAGTATCTTATGAGAACATGCAATTATGAGTCCATGGACTTTGCCAAGAAGGCGCGGTTTCTCCCCGCTGAAATAGACAGCGCCGCCTTGCAATACATTTCCAGACGGTTGCTTAAACAACTGCTTGTTCAGCTTATCCGCAACGCGGTGCAACACGGACTTGAATATCCTGCCGAAAGAAAAGCCGCCGGAAAATCCGAACAGGGCACCATAACGCTTTACATAACCCAGAGCGAGCGCCATATTCACATTAAACTTGCCGATGACGGGAGTGGCATTGACTTTGAGAGCATTAGGAAAAAAGCGCTTAACCTTCATATCATCAAGGAAGAAGCGTCCCATAATAAAACTATTCTTGTACAGGTTATGTTTACGCGAGGCTTTAGCTCCGATGAATCAGACGGATCCAATGACACCGGTTTGAATCTGGTTTATAACAAAGCGCGTGAGCTGAACGGTTCCATAAAAGTACAAAGCCAGCCGGGAAAAGGGACAATTTTTATTATTACCATCCCAAAGGAGCGATAGCTATGTTGAAAGAATACATAACGCCTTTTGTTAAAGAATGTGAAGAGACATTTCTTAATACAATGGACATCAAAATTACGGCGGGACGTCCGTATGTTACCGAAGTCTGCCTGATCAATCAGGGAGATGTTTCAACGATTATAGAGTTTTCAGGCGATGTCGCGGGCGCGATAGCCATGTCCATGAACAAAGCGTCAGCCTTAAAGCTGGCTGATATGCTAATCGGCTCGCCTCATGGCGAGGTGAATAATGAGGTTATAGAGGTTGTGAGCGAACTGGTGAATATATTCACCGGGCAGGCGAAGAAGCATTTTGAAAAGGTCGCCGCTCTCTTTATATCATTGCCGATTGTTGTTGTTGACGGGAGATTCTCAAAGCCGTTTTACAGCGAAAGCAGGTATATCGCCATCCCATTCTCCTTCATGGAAGACTCCGAATTTATTTTGACTATAAGCATTAGCGATGAGGCGTCAGGGGGCGCGCCTTCCTTGACTCGACATTTTATGGATAAACCGGACATATAAACGATGAATAGAAGGTTTACAAAAAGAGGGGGGAGGGGGGATTATGCCGCCAAAGAGAATTGAACTCTTGACACAAGGATTTTCAGTCCTTTGCTCTACCAACTGAGCTACAGCGGCTAAACACGATATATCGTTGGGAAAGCGCATTGTCCATACGGCGATTTTACGTCCTTTCCCCGCGACCTCTTACTTTATACAATATTTGAAAAAAAATGTCAAGAGGCGAGGCGCGCAAAATAATTTTTTTTAGCACAAGCCAGTTTCAAAACGCGCGCTACGTTTGGTTTGGTTATGTATATCTGATATGGACATGAAAGCGCGGCTTGACCCGAAGCCGCATTGAAAGACGCGCAGAGCTATGCTCTTCATCATCGTTGATTTGCGCCTCAATTAAAAAAGCGTTTCCCGCTCCCTGTTGCCAGCCGCGCGGAATCCTATTATTGCCAATAACACCGCAAAAAACAGGCTTGACAAGACTTTCACAGAGTCTTAAGACCGCGCGGAGACGCCTCCAGCGGAGGCTCATTGAAACTTCACAAAGTTTATCGTGACAAATTCAAGAGCCACGCGCTTTTGCGTTGCGCCCCCTCGGTTTGCTCCCTCTGAAACACAATGCGTCCACGCGAATCCGCATACGCTTGATAGAGAGCCTCTGAAAACACGAACCTGCGCTCGACGGTTTTCAGAGGACTTGCCGCTCCGCCGCAGGGTGTTTTCAACCCTTCCACCGGCCGGGCGCGGCTTCTCACGGACGGTTAGATGTTGGCGTCTTTGCGAAACCGAATACTCCGCGTCCTTGTCCGTTGATATAGACGCTGCCGCCGCGGGCGCAACGGTCGCTGCGGAGAACGCGCTTCTCGCCCGGATAGAGCGCGTACGCCTCCTTGTATGAAGACCAGCCTTCAATGGCTACACTATAGGAATTGGGACCCTTTCCATTGACGCTTTCCTGGTCCGTGTCGCCAGCGACGAATCCTATGTACGTGGTCGCGCTAATCTCCCATGACACCCAGTACCATGTTGTAGCGGCGGGATCGGATTCATTTTTGCCGGTCATAATATTCATGCCGGTCTTTGTGTTTTCCCATGAGAGGGGATAGCCCGGTATGCTGGACGGACCCGACGGGGAGTCGCCGCCCTGTATCCAGAGTTTCTCACCCGTCGCAATGTCGCGTCCGCCGCCGCTATTGTAATCGCTGCCAGACTTAGCTGAGAATCTAAACTCCACAACGGTCTTGTTCGCGCTTTCATACGCATAGGCTTCGGCGCCGTTCTTCGCGGCCTTCACGATAAGTTTGACTTTGAGCGCGTTGTAGTCCGGATCTCCGAGTGAAAGCGTACCAGTGTAATGAGCTGTCGGCGAGGAAGGATTAAGTGGATCGCTCGTACTGTGATCGGGCAATCCCATCCGTATCTCCGCATGGTCGCCGCCGGTAAACGTATTTATCCACGGGCTGTCGCTTGGAGTGTTGTCGGCTATTCCCATGCCGACAATGTCCTCTTGCCTGCTCCTTGCGTGGGTGATGGTCGCGCCCGGGGTTTGGCAGTCGATCTTCACGGACACTTGTTGAGGCTGAACCGCTGGAGAAGAAGTATTGTTCAATGTCGCCCTTTCCTTCTGCACCCTGACAACCGGTTTGTTCACGCCGTCGAGCGCAAGCGACGGCGCATTATACGCGGCGCTATTGGTGTTGAACTCGTCTTTGAACGCGCCTTCCGGTATCGCCACTTCGTAAGACGCGCCGAAAGTCGGCGGCGCGTAGGATCCGGACAGGGTTATCACCACTGTCCCGGTATTCGCGCTTCCATTATTGGTAATGGCGACTACACTTGACGACGCGGAAATAGCGGCGACATGCATATCCGCCTTGATGAATATGGTTTTAACATCGCCGGGATTTTTATTGTAGTTCAGCACGTATTTGCTGGTTAGATCCGGCGCGTAGTTTGAGTCCGCTCCGTTCACCCCTTCGGTGTAGTGCGATCCCAGCGCGTTGTCGCCGCCGGCTTTGACGTACTGGGTTGGCGTTAGCGCCGCCGGCGGGATATAACTAGCCGCATCCTGGGTCAGAGTGATGTTTCCCGTCCCTTTATACACGGGACGGTTAAAAATAAGAGTCAGCGTCGCGCCCGTATATTCGTTATTGACCGGCGAATTCGCTTTGAGAACCGCGCTGGTTATGCCGGGCTTTCCGGTTAATATGCGGAGCTTTTTCTGATTCTCAAGACGCATCGCCTGATCAATGTCCGTTAATGTCTCGAAATCGGCGGTTACGTCAACTCCACTCACCGTAACGGACGCGCTTCCGGCGGAAATGGCGGCAACTCTCAAAGCGGACTCATTGCCGATAAAAGCGTCTCCCGGCGCAATGGTATAGGCGAACCGCCACTGCGTCCCGCCGCTCACATCTATTGCGCCGGTTATTTTTTTATCGTTGCCGCTGTTTTTAATGTTTAGTACAATATACGGCTTGCTCGTGTCCGATATAGCGACAGCCTTGCGCGTGTAAACATCAATATGGATCGTCTGATTTTCTTTATACGCGCCGTCGTTCTGCGGCGAATCGATCTTGGTCAACAGTTTGCCCGCGTCCACGGTTACGGTATAGAGAGCGCTCTCCGGCGAAAGATTGCCCGCGCTGTCGGTCTGACGCGCCTTTATGCGGTATGTCCCGTTCACGGTGAGCGGGACAGGCGTCCCGTTGTAGCTGTTCCACGTAGATCCATTATCCACCGTATACTCAGCCTTCTTTCTGCCAGCTTCAAGAGAACTTATATCAAACGACTGGGTGCGATCAAAATACATCGCATTATCAAAGACGCCTGTTATCGCAGGCGCAGACGGCGCAACGGTGTCAATGATGATAACCGGAGTTGGAGGGTACCCTGCCATACCTGTATTTGGAAGCTGCGTCACAAGCTGGTTGCCCGCGTCATCCGTAACGACGCCACCGGATCCGAACGAGAATCCGGTCGCTCTCAACGCCGCCGTGTCCTTTCCAGCCACAGTGGTTAGGCTAAAAAGCAGTGTGTTGCCCGCAGTTTGTAGAAAAGCGTCGCTTTGCTGATTGTTGTCGAACGTCAAGACAGGGGATCCGCTCGCCGCAACGCTTTCGCTGGTTACAACCGTAAAGTACAGTGGATGCCCCTTCGGATATGCGCCTGCGCTTGTCACCGCGTTTACACTCGTGATCGTGGGCGCCGTAGTGTCAATGACGATGTTTTTTCCGCCCGCAAGGGAATTCAACTGGTCCGGCAGGTTCATAAGCGCGGGCTTTGTATTGGAGACAATTTGAGACGGCGTGTCTATTCTCTTTACGTCCAATCGCCCTGACGTGTTCACGCCCGGCGCCACTGTGTATTCAAAGTTGATTTTGGAAGCGCCTTTGCCGCCTGTGTACGCCGCCGCAAGCTCCAGCGCCGTATTGTTAGTGTCGGTCAATACGATGGATGGATTCGCCCCGTTCCATGTTACGCTTTTGTTAAACTCAAGCGTAACGGTGATGATCTTGCCCTGGTTATACGCGCCGCTTTCATTGGAGCTTGATATTCGCCCCAACTGCGGCACATCGGTTTCCACCATGAAAGACTCGTCCGCTACCGTACGGTTGCCCGCAAGATCCGTGATTTCCGCACGGATATGCGCCATCGGGCTGTCTTTGATCTTGAGCGATCCCGCATTGATCCTGCTGTCCGCCGTTATTGCGCCGCTTGTCCAGAGAACCTTCCCCGCATTATAAGTTTGAGACGCGATGGGGAACTCAACTCCGTTCCACGTTACCGTGAACTCCTTGATCTTCTGAGTATCTTGCCACACGGCGACCGAATCATCCAACCATTCGCCTTGCAACGTGAGCGTATCGCTGTCGTTGAGAGCGGGCAGGAGAAGGTTCTCCGTAATGGTTTGCCATCCGCCGCCGTTCACCTGCACTTTTTCTATGGCAACAGACGGCGCGGCGTCATCCCGCCCTGTAGTCCATTCGCTCACAGTAATACTGCCGATGTCATCTTCCACATAGATGACAAAAGTTTGGGTTGAAAAATTGCCCGCGCCGCCGGGCGCCATGTCCGTCCACCGGTTTAGGGACAGCGAGAAATCGTACTTCTTCCCCTTGCCGCCGTCGACAGGCGTTCCATACGGCAACGCCCATACCTTGCTGCTGGACGACGCCGAGTCAACATAGGGATAGCTGGCCGCGATTTTCGCCTGCGCCCACCCTTCGTATCCCGCGTTCTTAAAGGCGCGATTCGTCGCCGGATTGTCGGGGTGCATCCACGCGATATACGCATGCGCAATGGCTGAATTGTCGGTAACGTAGCCGGAAAAGGCGATGCCGCCGTTTTGATCGCCGATAAGCGGGTCATTGCTATCGGGAGTCTGCAAAACGGCTTCCGGCGGATCGCCGGGTATGCGGGTGCGGAAATACGCGGACTGCGGATCGCCGGAAAGTCCGTTTTTATCGGCGGCCACCGATTGCAGCCTGTAACGCGCCTCGACGCCTGGCGGGACAAACGACCACTGGAAGGAAACTGGCGCGTCTTCCGCCTCGATGGTTATGGGATAGCCGCTTTCAAGATCATCCCCCCGGTACAGGGACAAAGTGACGCTCGCCACACCGTCGTCGTCGTACGCCTCTCCCAGAAAACCCGCGACACCAGCGATCACTTCGGCTTCGGTCTCCGGGCTTTCGCCGAATTCCTGCGGCGGCGTTGTCCACGGCTTGTCGGATTCGGGATCCCATATCACCCAGCCGTTCCGCTTCCATTCATAGTTGTCGGCGCGGTCATAACTCTTGGTAAGAACCTGCAAATACGTACGCTCCATCAAAGGAGCGCGCTCCATCGAAAGAGCGGCGGAATCAGTGGTCGACTCGCGCCGGGGCGGCTCAGCCGCTTGCGTTTCCCTCGCATACACCTCCTCTTTGGGAATGGCGACGCTGCCGTTGCGCGGAATATCGTATTGGGTTGATTCGTAATAAACAACGCCGTCCTTGCCGGCGAATTGAATCTCAATATCTTTTACCGAAACATCGTCCGTAATCTGCCACCGGAATTCAAAGCCCCCATTCAAAAGCTCGGAAAGATACGCGGCGTTCCGAGGCAGTTTTCCGTCAAGCGCGTCTTTCACTTTCTCAAACGGATTATTCTCTGGATCATCGCCGGCTGTTGTCAGCGCGGGGCTTAACACTGTGATAACGGGCGGCGTATTGTCATACATAACAACGCGGGACTGGGATGATTGGGCTTCGCTGTTGTAAAAATCATCCCGCGCCGAGGCTTTAATCGTATACTGCCCTTCGGGTAGGCCGGTCAAATCCATCTCAAGCGACCAGTCAACGCGGTTTGCGTCGCCTTGCTTCCAGAAAGTCATCTCAGACGCCGGTACATTCGTCCATGGCGCCTGCGGATTCTCCCGCACTTGCCACATGCCGTTGATCGCGCGCCACTCTCTGTGTCTCTGCGTCAGTATAACGCTTATCTCCTGTATCCCGCTTTCAGCGTCCTGCGCGTAACCAGCTACAGTCAGCGAGGAGCGCACATTATCCATATAATCCGGGCTTGAAATCTCAAGCGTGGGGCCCGTCATATCAACCGCCGCTCCCAATCCCGCTTCCTTGCAGGCGATCAGCGATCCGCTTGCAAGGCAAAAAACACAAAACACCAATATAATTGACACAATGTCAAGTTTCTTCGTAGTTTTCATATCACGCATCTCTTACCTCCAATACTCCAGTACGACAATATACGTACTATTACCGTACGTACATTTATACCAGCCTTTCTGCAACTCGTTTCCGTACCATGGACCGCCATTATTACTTCCATTGTCTGTAATGGCTATGACATTCTCTCCTTCCAGCGCATAGCCCGCCGTTCTCATTGACCACTCGCTCACTATTTCCCAACTCACCCATGCAAACCGCTTTCCTGCGTTTGTAGTCTTGTCATTCCACATGTAGCCGGACGGTATATCCACCATGTACATTTGTCTCATAAACTTGCGTTCCGGGGTTTGATCCATAAGCGGGAAACCAGCGATAGTCGGGATGGACATTTCGACGTCCGATCCCATCATGGCGACCGCCCTAAATGCTGGCGACGCTTTTGACTGCTTATCAGGTTGAGCTTCCCTTATCATCACCACAGAACGGAATACGCCTTCATATCCGGCGGCCGTTCCAGCCAAGGCGGGGTTAGCCGTAGAACCGGTTGTCTCCGCTTTTATGTAGTCCTTGCGGGCTTCGTAGGGATCGGACGCGCTTCCCACGTTAATAAACGATATGTAAGGTGTAGACGCCGACTCGCCCTGCAATGCAGCCGCCGCAATGTCTGTATTCCGAGCATACGGGTTGGCCGGACTTGGTGAGGTGCCGCCTGATGGCGGCGATGGCGGCCATAAGGAAAAACTATTGTCATGATCTCCCTCTTTGACAACATAGTTAATCACCGCGCCAGACGTTTCGCTGTCTATGCGCACCCGCGCGGTCAAAGCGGGCGCAACGCTCGTTTTATCGTGGGATGTGCGATCCACCCGCGCCACCGGCGGTGAAAGCCCCTCTGACCAAAAGCAATATATATCAGCCGGAAGCGCCGCCGTGGTGTTGCCCGCCGCGTCGCTGAACGCGCCCGCGCTTATGGAGACCGTCCACTTAACCCCGGGCGCGAGATCTTTCGGCAGGGTGACGACAACGGCGGCGCCGTTTAACGAAACCTCCGTAACGTCTATCTCTTGCCACCGGTACTTCGAGGCGTCAAATTGATTGCGGAGCGTACTGTCATCCAGCCCTTTATCAAACGCAAGCACATACTTTGTGGCAGTGTCTGGCACATAGTCGTTGTTGGCTACCCGCAGTCCATGGGTTGTCTTTTTGTAACCCGACGCATCGTCCAACAGCGCCGTGTAATTGCTGACGGACTCAAATTCCTCTTGCTTGACGACCGGCGGGATGAGCCAGCCGGTCGCGGGGCGGATCGTTATCACGCCGGATTCCCTGCCGACTTCGCTGTGACCCTTTACCGAAGTGGAGTATGCCAGGCTGATTTTCCGGGCGCCGCCTGAACCGATAATCTTTAACCCGTCCTGTGTGGCGTCCTGCCAGTTCCCGCCCGGCGCCATAACTTCGAATTTCGTTATGGCAGGAATTTTGCCATATACATTGCGTCCCGTAGCGAAAGGAAATGTAACGTCCGAAACGCCGGAATACGTGTTGTCGTAGAGATCCAACACGCCGCTTAAATTAATCGCCGTCACTTCAATATCGCTCATAGTGTGGGTCGCGTCCACCGTATAGACAAAATCAAGCGTATTGGCGGCCGCGTTTTTGGCAACGCTGACAACGGACACAGAACAGGACGAATCGCCGACGTCCTTTCCTTTAATGGTGATATACGCGGTTGCTGTCGGGCTGTACACTTTGCCCGTAAAAATCAGCCTGAATGTGAGCGCCGTTCCTTTGGGATACGAACCGTGCGGTTTGTCGCATGTAACCGCCGCAAGCGTGGGAAACGTGCCGTTCACCTCCACCGCAACAGAGTTGGAAACGGTCGACACATTTCCCGCCGCGTCAGCCGACCGCGCGGCAACCTCATACGCGCCGCTCGGCAATGCTACGTCGCTCCCGGTCCAGTCCGCCCAATTCATGCCGCCGTTTATAGAGTACGTTGCGGCAAGCGGACTGCCGCCGTCCGTCGGCGCTTCAACCTTAAAGACAAGCGATTTGTAATTTCCCGAAACAAGCGCCGCATTCACCGTGGCGCCGTTTATATTCGCCGCTTTTAACACGGGAGCGGACGGCGCCTGCGTATCAATGCCCGTCGCCGGCGATACGCCGCCGGTGATCGCCGCGACCCCTTCAAGGGGGTTTCCCGCGTAATCCGTAATGGCGCCGTTGTTGAGATCAAGACCCGCAACGCCAACGCCGGCGCTGCTCCGCCCAGCCGCAGGCGTATAGGTGAAATACACCACGCCGCTACCGGGGTATGCGTAATTCGCGTAAGCCGCGCCGCCTGCAATCCCGTCAAGCGTCAGCCGGGGGGCGCCGTTCACCAGCACATTGTCATTGACAGTCATGGCAAGCGTGATCGTCTCGCCAATTGTATACCAGCCGCTTGATTTCCCGCTTGCCGCAAGCCCCGTAATCATGGGCGGAACGCCATCGATTTTCAGCGTTTTTTTTGATTCGAGCGAATTTGAACCGTCGACCCACGCTGGCGTGGAATCAACGCCCGGCAACAAAGCGCTGATAGTTCCGGTGGAGCAGTCAATGGGTACGCGGCTGCTGTGCAGTTTGTCCGACAGGTCGTTCCTTTGCACGGTGTACGCGAATGTCAGTGTGGACGTGCCGCTTCCGTCCTGATACGCCGCGTATTTCCAGCCGCTGTCGTTTATGCCGGCGGTGACGTTGCCGTCAAAGCGGAAACGAAGCCGCGGATTTCCGGAAACGGCGACAGGCTGGGTGAAGTCGGCTGTAAGAAGGAGGCTGTCGCCCATTTTCGCCGCGCTGTTATTCGGCATGGTTGAAGTAATCGCGCTTAACGCCGGCAACGATGAAAACACCACCGTCTTCCGCGTTTTGTTGGCATTGCCAAGCGCGTCAGTTACGGCAATCTCGTATTTGGCGCGTTCTGCCGGCAGAGCGCTTTTGGCAATCGTATAGGTCCACGCGCCGCCATCCCACAGTATGTCAGAGTCGCTGGCGATGTCCACAACGACATCGTCGTCAACTTCCACAATCGTTTTCGTGAGCGTTCCTATGCCGCCGGTTACGGTAAACCGGAATGTCAGATCGCTTTTTGCGCTATCGTGTATATCGTCAGGCTTCAAGACGGCAATCAGGGGTCTTTCATCATTGCCGCCCACCCTGAAGGTTCTGGTGACTCCGCTTGTTCCATCGGCTCTTGCGGTCCAGAATACAAACAATTTTGTCTTGCGGCCCTCGTTGTTGAAATCAGAGAGGAGATTAAACGTTTTGCTGAACTCTTTCTTTTTGAAACCGTCAATCACCTGGCCACTCGCCATTCCGCCGGCGAGATCCCACAGTTTTATGCCATTATGCAAGGAGGGTGGAGGGAATGTTCCCAGCGCGGCGACAGCCTCGTCAATGCGGCTTGCGTCGTCCCCTGGTATCCACGCAATCCGCAATTGGTCCGCGCCTACACTGTCCAGCGTGTAGCCCGTTATAGTAAAACCGGCGTTTGGATCGACTTGAGGAACCGCGCCTTCGCTTGGGCTTTCGACAACAATAACCGGCCTGTCGTTGCTGGTGTAGCTGACCGTCCATACCTTTGCGTTGAGAGTCCCCCCAGTCGCTGTTTTATCGCGCGCCGCGACCACCAATTTCATGATTGATTCTGATCCTGATATCAAAACGGATGTCTTTGACAACACGCCTATTTTATCACCGGCAATGTAATTGTCGCTAAACGCGGTTTCTTTCACCGCATCCGCCTTCGCCTTGTCATCCGCGCCGTTCATCGCATCCCATTCGGCAAGCGTCCACATCCTGGCGTACACCGCTCCCAGACTGTCGTCATCAAACGCCGTTATGGACACAGCCATACCTGCGGGACCCGTGATGTTCGTCTCGCTGGAACTGTTGTCCGCCTCAATATGCGGAATATCCGATTCAGGATACCAGCAGAGGTAGGGGAACCGGTCGACGTTTTCATTGCCTTTCACATCCCTGCTGGTTATCTCAACGCGCAGGTAATGGCGCCCCGTCGCGTAACCGGAGTGATTCCGCGTAATAAGCTCATGGTCAATGAACCATTCGGCTATGAAATTCGAGCCTCCGGTTTTGGGCATGTTTTCGATGATCGGTTCGTCATTATCGCCGTAGAGAGTCAAGACAACGGATGAAACGGCGTATTGTTCGTCTAAATTAGCCTTCAATGTGAAAGACTCGTTTTGAAACATATTAATATTGGTATAAACGCCCGAATCAAGCGCTTGCAACGCTTCTTTCCCCATAAGAGGGAACAGAACGTCGCCTTTCCGGTCAATCTCAACCCGCTCGACCACCGGAGGCGTTTTATCAATGACAAGCGTTATGTATTTCACCGATGTTTCAGGATTGCTGTTCTGGGATTTATCGTACAAGATAAACCGGAACGTCCGCTCCCCCTCCTCCTGCAAGGCGATGGATGTCTCCCACAGGGCGGTTTGCGTATTGGACAACAAAACCGGCTTTAAATTCTCTTCTCCCAGAGCGGAACGACTCTCGTCCGGACGGACGCTTCCATCGCTCAACAACTCCTCCACGACAATGCGATCCAGCGTCTTGTCATCCTGCGCCCTGCCTTTTATTGTAAAAACCGCGCCGACATATATGGCGCCGGACGCCGCAGTCAAATCAACAGATTCGCCATTCTCTTTTACAAGCTCTTCAAGCGTCAATGCAGGCGCCGTAAGATCAACCGTTTCTCCCATGCCCGCTATATCGCAAGCGGCGAATACTGCCACGCAACTTATTATGCAGGCTGGCAAGCTCCAGATATTCTTGCTTTTCTTCATAAAACACTCCTAACATCGCTAATGTTCTTCAGTCATTATTAATTGGCAATAATATAACCTAGGCATGTACTTGACACAAGTTTTGTCAAATACACACATGAAATATCTACAAAAATTCTGTTTATATACGGTGATTGCGTCAAAAAACAGTTGAAGAGATTTTAAAGGAAGATATTGCCTAGATAAAGTGAATAATCCATCTGGTATAATATAGCATATATTTTCCGGATAGGCAACTATTAAATTTGAGGAGCCTCTGGAAACTCCAGGTGAGTTTCCAAAAGTGAAATTGCCACTTTTTATTTGTAAAGTATCGGTGGGGGGGGGGGGGGATTGGCTTCCACAGCCTGAAATCAAAGGGCGTGAGGTCCGCTTTCGCCAACTCGCCGGTCGGGACGCCGTGTTCATCAACGAGGAGGATGTCTTCGACGCCGGTTTTTCGTGACGGCGCGTACAGGGACGTGAGCGTCGCGCCCAGCGTACTGACAGACAGCGCAAGCTCTCCGGCCGACAGCGTATAAAGCTCAATTTTCTTTTCATTGGAAAACGCTCCGAAAGGTCTCTTGTTGATTTTCATATAAAAAGTATATCACAGCATAGCGCGTTGTAAAGCGAAAAATGAGAAAAGTTGATCCGCAAAGTCAGGTTGACTCAGCGGGGCAAGCCTCTAAAAACTGAAGTTTTTAGAGGCTTTACTGGTATGTTTTCGTAGCTTCATATCTCCTCGCGCCACCACACGCCTGATTGCTTTGCGATCCGCTTTTATGGTATACTCAACCCCATGCGTATCATTGAAGCCGTCATTCTTGGCGCGGTACAGGGGATCACCGAGTTCTTGCCGGTAAGCAGTTCCGGGCATCTGACGCTTTTGCAAAAAATATTCGGCGTGTCTGGAGACGGCACTCACGGCGCCCTGCTCTTCGACACTATGGTTCACGCGGGAACGGCGGCGGCTGTGTTCGTTGTTTTGCGGAAGGACATTTGGGCGCTTTTGAAAAAGCCCATACAACCGCTCGTTGGTTGCCTCATCATCGCAACCATGCCTGCGGCTGTTGCGGCGCTGCTCTTCAAAGACAGGATAGAAGCCGTTTTCGCGTCAGGCTTGATTTTCGGCATGCCATTTCTCGGCGCCGCATTTCTCATCACCTCGCTGTTGCTTGTCATCGCCGAAGCGCTTTCAAGAAAACAGGAGCGGGCGCGGAAGCGTATACATGTCATGGATGCGGTCATTATCGGATGTTTGCAGGCGGCCGCCATTATTCCGGGCGTTTCCCGTTCAGGCGCCACGCTTTCGGGCGCCTTGTCCCGCAACATTGACAGGGATTGCGCGGCGCGTTTTTCGTTCCTCTTGTCCATACCGGCGATTCTGGGCGCCCTGTCGCTGCAAGTCGTGGATTTGGCATCCGGCAAGGCGGACGCGGGCATTGCCGCGGCTCCGCTTGTCGCGGGAACGCTGACCGCAACGGTTGTGGGATTTTTCTCCGTAAAACTCATGCTCAAACTGGTGAGAGAACGCCGGCTCTGGGGTTTCGCTATTTACACCGGCGTACTGGGCGTAGCGACGCTTATACTATGGAAATAAATGGAACTGAAATGGAACTAAAAATACGTTTTTCAGATATGGGCATACGCCCCTTTTTTGTTGAAAAACTCTCGCAACGGAATATCAACGATCCCACTGATATACAAAAGCTCGTGATCCCCCGCGTCCGCAACAGGGAAAATATTCTGTTCCGCTCCGCCACCGGCACAGGCAAAACCTTCGCTTATCTGCTTCCGCTTTTTGAAAACCTGTACGCGGCGATTGAGGCGAAGGAAGCTGTTTCTTCCCCCCATATCCTCATCCTTGCGCCGACATTGGAGCTATGCTCGCAACTCAAACAGGAGGCGGATTTCCTGTTGCGGGATTCCGCGCGGGAACGCCAATCGCCTCCCCCGCCCCGCGTGGGACTCCTCATCGGTTCGGCGAATATAACCAGGCAGATCGAGACGATCAGGAAAGAAAAACCGGCTGTCATCGTGGGGAACAGCGCCCGCGTCTTGCAGCTTGTACGCATGGGCAAGCTCAAGCTGGGCGCGGCGCGTACGGGCGCCCAGCCTGGCGTTTTGGCGCTTGATGAAGCGGACCGATTCGTCGCCAATGAAACTATTGACGAAACCAGAGAACTCATCGGGCGGATGCATGTTGTTCCGCAGGTCATAGCCTGTTCAGCCACCATGCCGGAGAAAACGCGGGAACGGTTGCGTACGCTGTTCGGAGAATTCGGAGAATTCGGAGAAATGGCGTACATTGAAACCGAAGAGCAGGAGATTTTGCGGGAAAGAATAACCCATTGGGCTTTTTTCAGTGAAGACAGGAAGAAGCTGCGTTGCCTTTGTTCATTCTTGAACGCCATTGGCGCAAGCTGCGGCGCAACATCCCGCCGGAAGAAATGTCTTGTTTTCACTTCGCGGACGGGACAGGTGGGAAACATTGTCGCGCAGTTGCAGTATCACGGGATAAGCGCCGACGGGCTTGCAAGCGGCATGGACAAGCAGGCGCGGCGCCGGGCGTTGGACAATTTCAGGCAGGGAAAGCTGATCGTTCTTGTGTCAAGCGATTTGGCGGCGCGGGGGCTTGACATTCCTGACATCAGCTATTGCGTGGCTCTTGACGCGCCGTTTGAAGCGGATGCGTATATCCACCGGGCGGGCAGAACAGCGAGGGCGGGCAAGCGCGGCTGTATGGTTACTATCGGCAATGAGGAAGAGTTGCGCCGTTTTTCCATTCTTGAAAAAAAACTGGGCATTACGGTGTATCCGAAGATACTGTATCAGGGGCGCATTGAAAATCCATGCTGAAAGCGGTTTTTTGAAAAACGCCGCGCAGAGGCGGCGGATTAAGGAAGCGTTGAACGCCGGAACTCCCGCCTTGCATTAAATAATAAAATATACTATAACTATTTCTATGGCAGAAGCAACCGGATTTCAAAAAGGGCTATTTCAAAAGACCGCTCAAATGGAGCAAAGCGATAAAAGCGTTCAAAAGGACGCGGTTGGAGAAATATCCGCTCGTGACACCGGCATCAGCGCTGATGATACAAAAGAAATAGAAGCCCAGATTGCGGAACTTGCCTTGAAGAACCGCATCATCCTGAAAGACGATATGGGGAAACCTCTTAAAAAAGAAATGGCGTTCCCTCTTGTCGTGAATCTTACGCTTTTCGGCGTGGCCGCCATTGTTCTCTTTTTTCTCACGCAGCATTTCAACCAGCAGGAAAACAGCATCGGGCAGGGTCGCGCTTTTTCTTCTGTAGAAGGGGAACTCATCAACCAGTTGCGGGAAGATTCGGAAAACATCATTTCCGGTAAAGAGCGGGAGATTGCGTCCGTACGCCATGAGTTAAACGCCCTTGAGCTACAGCGGCAACGGGAATTGGCGGATTTTGACGCGCAATTGGAATCAAGAGAAGCCGCGTTCCTTGCGCAGATGCGCCGGGAACTTGAAGTCGAGCAAGCGCGTTTCACCGCCCAGGGCTTGAGTGAAAGCGAAATAAACGAAAGGCTGAGAAATCTTGAGCGAGAGCGCGTGGAGCAATACCAACAGCGGCTTGCCGAAGAACGAAACGCAATATCAAAAGACTTTGAGCAAAGAGAGAGCCAGTACCATGAGAGCATACGGGCGTTAAATGACGAGCGCCGGATCGTGCAAACCGAAATTCAGCGGCAACAGCAGATATATCTTCAGATGCAGGAGACGAATGCGGCGGTACGGCAGGAACTGGAGGAGGCGCTGATTGATATGCGGCGTATGGCGGAAGATCAGCAGCGCACTGCGAATGAAGAAGCCTTGATTGTGGGGATGTTTAATAAAATACAGGGCGACTTTCAGTCCATGCGGTTTGGGGACGCCATAACCGACGCCAATAATTTGACGCGGGCGTTGCAAAACATGCCGGGCGCGACGGCGCGGCGCGCGACTGATAGCGCGCTTGCGGCTTCTCTGGCTAGAATGGCGCAGTTGGAACTGGAAAACCAACAGCGTCAAAACGCCGGCGCCGCTCCCGCAACTGGCGGCGCATTGGAAGCGGAACAGCAGGCGAACTTCCGTATAGCGGAACTGCAAGAGGCCCTCAATGCGGCGAATCGCCAAGCGGCGGAGCGTGAAGCCGCGCTCCAGGCGGCGGAACAGCGAGTTGTCGCCGAGAGTCAACAACTCGAAAGCCAGCATACAAAAAATATCGCCAATGCCGTGGATAGCATCAGGCAAGCAAAGCGTTTCGCTGACAGCAACAACGCCGCCGCCGCTATGGACGCATACCGTCAAGCCGGCGGACATTTGGGGCTGTCGACAGCGGAAACCGCCGTTTTTACCTCCGGCATTGAAACATTGTCCCAGCATGCGTTGATTGACGCCATCGCCAAGCAAAGGCTCGAATCTGATGAACTTCTGAACCAAACGGAAAGTGTGATGAGAAACCGCATCGTTATGCTTGATGTGGCGCTGACGAATCTCCGCAAAAACGACGCGGACAAACAGGCGCGTATAACCCAGCTTGAGACGGAAAACACGCAGCTTCGGCAACAGAACCAGCAGTTGACCAGCGCCGCTGACACCGCATCGACGAATCAGAACGCCGCCAGCGCCGCCGCCTCCCAGATGCAGGCGCGTATAACCCAGCTTGAGACGGAAAACAACAGGCTGAAAGAGAGCGAGCGGACTTTGACATACAATTTGGCCGCGATGACGGACAATTATAACGGCATTAAACCGAATTCGGACGCCTACATGGCGCTTGCCAGAGCCTACAGCGTATATAAAAACGATCCCAACCGGCTCTCGAATTTGGAGCGTTTTCTCAATGGGCGGGAAGTCGCGTCCGTTTTTCCGGGATTTGTGGACAAAATGCGGAGCATAACGGATAGCTTGACCGTTTCCGTCCGCAAAGAATCTCTCAATGCGGTGTCTTCCATCATGGAAACGGCGTTGCGTATACAAACTCCATCAACCAGAAAGCTGTATCTGGAAGGCATGAAAGTACGGTACGTGAATGACGCCGCGACAGCCAATTTTATAGAGACGCTGATAAAGCGGTTATAGGAAAAGGGGTGCAACTCGATGATTGTTTTAAACAGGATTAGCAAAAGGTACGGAGGCGTGGTCGCGTTGCGAGATGTCGATCTTACGGTGCCGGATAAAACCATATATGGCATTATAGGAAAGAGCGGCGCGGGCAAGTCGACCTTGTTGAGGATCATGGGACTGCTTGAACCAACAGATACGGGTTCCGTATATTACGGAAACGAGCGGGTTGATATCTTAACAGGCAAAGAGTTGCTGGAGCGCAGGCGCAATATGGGCATGATTTTTCAAAATTTCAACCTGCTTTCTTCCCGTGACGCGGAGGGGAATATAGCGTATCCCCTTGAGATTGCTGGCATCCCCAAAAAAGAAATTAAGAGTAGGGTTAGCGAGTTGCTCGAAATGGTGGATATTCGGGACAAGCGGAAAGCCCGCATACGAGAACTTTCAGGCGGACAAAAGCAACGGGTGGCTATCGCCCGCGCATTAGCCGCGAAGCCCGACGTGCTTTTCTGCGATGAAGCCACGAGCGCCCTCGATCCGCAGACCACCCGTTCTGTTTTAAGCCTGATAAAGAATCTGCACGAAAAGCTCAAGATTACGGTGGTGTTGATTACGCACCAAATGTCCGTGATACGAGATGTATGCGAGCAAGTCGCGGCGCTTGAGAATGGTGAAATAGTTGAACAGGGCGCTGTTGAGGCGGTGTTCAACAACCCCAAGACGCAAGCGACGAAGGAGCTTGTCGATGCCTGATGAAGTGATGAATGTTCTACGGCTTTTGCCCAAGCCCACGTATGAAACCATATATATGACCTTTGCATCCACGTTTTTCGCGTGCCTTATGGGACTGCCTCTTGGGGCGTTTCTGTACAGCGCCTCGCCTGTGGGCGTAAGACCCCGGCGGGCGGCCTATGCGCTTGTCTCGCGGATTGTCAATGCGCTTCGTTCCTTTCCATTTCTTATCCTGATGATAGCGCTCATCCCGTTCACCCGTTTCATTGTAGGCACCAGCATAGGTCCGACTGCGGTGATCGTGCCGCTCTCAATAGCCGCCGCGCCCTTTGTCGCCCGCCTTGTGGAAGCCGCCCTCTCGGAAGTGGACGTCGGCATTGTCACCGCAGCGATAGCGATGGGATCAACCAACTTCCAAATCATCAGAAAAGTCCTTATACCGGAAGCCATGCCCGCGCTTGTTTCGGGACTTGCCCTTACCATCATCAACCTCATAGGATATTCAGCGATGGCGGGCGCAATCGGCGGCGGCGGACTTGGCGCCCTGGCGATCAACTACGGCTACTACCGCTTCCGCACCGGCATAATGGCGGCCGCAGTCATCGTCATCCTCCTCCTGGTGGAGGTGGTGCAGCTTGCGGGAACGCTGGCAAGCAGGAAGTTGCTGTCAAAAATGTAATGCGTTTTTTATTTTTTTTTATCGGCGGCGCGCTGGTTAAGGAGGATATGATATGGGAAATATAGGGGCATTGTTGCCATTTGTCGCATTGTCTATACCGATTTTGGCGATTAGCCTTTCATATAGACGAAAATCTCAAGAAAATAAAATAAGAGAAATGGAATTGCAAAAAGAAATTCTGGAATTGGAAATTGAAAAACAAAGAGGCGACATAAAATTATTGGAAGAAGAAAGCAAGAAATATGACAAAATTATAAGCGGGCAACATGTGTGAGGAGCAATCACGCGCGGTTTTGCGTCGCCTTTTTTACCATTGTTGCAGTACAAAACCTTCCGGCGGCTGGCGTATAAATCGCCAGAGAGCGCCCTTTGAAAAGCCTCACGACTTCTCGTTTTCTTTCTATTTAAATCATGACTTTTTAGAAACCACGCTTAATTGGATACGCGATGGCAAAATGGAAAACAAATTGGGAAATTAATGGATGATGATATAACAAAAAAATCCGATTATTAGGCGTAAGCCTACACGGTGTAATGCCCCGCCGCTCTGCGGCGGCTGAAATTGGAGTATGCTTGAAGGCTGGTGAGAGCATCTGAAAAGAACACAATGTAAGCGCATGTGTATCGCATAGTAGGCAAAATAGCGAAGGGCGGCAATAGATGAAGAGGCGGACAAAAAACTACGGAAGCGTGTCTAGGGATAGAGGCGCGATATGAGATAAGAGTTCTGGAGAGCGGATAGTACGGACAATAAAGAGTGTAACGGCAAAAAAATATTTGAACCATGTGGAGAGGATAATTTTGGACTGGAGGGATATGTGTGGAGACAGTGGAGGATCATGGAGATGAGAAAGCAATACGGCAATATGTGAGAAATCAGGGGAGAAATCCTAAAAAACTATCAAAAAATACATGAAGGGAAACATCTGGAATTATTTTTGTATCAGAATAAAATATGAAGGTTAAAAAAATACCGCAGAGATCTGTCCCGCAGTTGTTTATTTTCTCCTTTAACAGATTAATTATGAGTTATATCAGAAAGTTGATTTTCGAGACAAAAGAGGATAATTGCAAACATAAAAGAAGCGCGTCACGCCCACCTAATCCCTGTCAAGAGAGAAAGAGCGGGGCGTGAGGCGCTTTTCCTCCAGTCCTTTTCAGATTTTTCAAAAAATCAGGCATGAATCGCCCTGTCTTTTCGATACGCGCTCTGAAAGGCGTCCGCTGAAAGACGAAACGTGACGCCGTGTCACGCCGCCGCATCCGGATCAGTCGAATTGGTTCACCATGAGCGTGGGCTGGTGCGTCGCGTCAAGCATATCGCGCCAAAGGCTGCCTTCCGGGTCAACGTGTTTGCGATGGGAAATGACGGCTTTCATTGGAATATGAACGAATTCGTTGTTTACAAGACCGATGACAACCTTGGTTTTGCCAGCCATCGCCGCATGTCCGGCCGCATTGCCGAGGCGTTCGCAGTACACGGAGTCAATGGGAGAAGCGGGCGCCGAACGGATGATGTAGCTGGGGTCAATGTATTTGAGATTGATTTCCTCTTTGATAGCCTTGAAGTGCTTTTCGATGCGGTCGCGGAGATAGGCGCCGACATCGCCGAACTTGAGATTGCCGCCCGCGTCTTTTTCACCGGACGCAAGCTGATCCTGAAGGGCGCCTTCCGCAACGATGATGACCGCGTGTTTCCGGTTTTTGATCCGTTCCTCAAGATGATGGAAGAATCCGTTGTACCCTTCGAGGTTAAACGGGACTTCGGGAATGAGCACAAAGTTGACCTCGTGACTTGCGAGAGCCGCGTGAGCCGCGATAAAACCGGATTCTCGTCCCATGAGTTTTACCAGTCCGATGCCGTTGATCTGGGAACTCGCCTCCATGTGGGCGGACGCAAGAACGTCAACCGCTTTGGCGACCGCAGTGTCAAAGCCGAAGGATTTCTGGATAAAAGCGAAATCGTTGTCAACGGTTTTGGGAATGCCGATCATCGCTATTTTGAGCTTGCGCCGCTCGATCTCTTCGGCTATTTCGAGGGAGCCGCGCTGGGTTCCATCCCCGCCGATGGTGAAGAGCATATTGAGGTTCATCTGTTCCATGGCGTCTACGATCTTGCTCACCTCTTTGCCGCCGCCGCGCGCGCTTCCAAGATAGGTGCCGCCAATTTTGTGAATATTGTCAACCGTGTCCGGATTCAGCATACGGGGCGCATAGGAATATTCCGGCAAGAAGCCTTTATACCCATACCGGATGCCGCTGATACGGCGCACGCCATAACGTTCCCACAAACACCGGACAATGGCGCGTATTACGTCGTTAATGCCGGGACACAAGCCGCCGCAACTCACGATTCCCGCATGAACATGGGAAGCCTGGAAATAGAGCATCTCCCGCGGCCCCGCCACTTCAAGCACCTGACTCCGTTTCATAGTTGGCTGGGTTCCGAGTTTTACTGTTGGATCCAACAGAATAAACTGATCGTCGGTAACGTAATTAACGATCTGATCGCCCCGTTCCTTCGACATGATGATGGGCGATTTAATATTTCGTTTTCCTAATTCTTCAATAGTAAAATCAAATTCGCATTTTTCACTCATACAAAGCTCCTCTTCCGTATTGTACAGTCTTTTGCCTTATAAATCAACCGCTATTTCTACGAACGCTCGTTTCGAAAAGCCCTCTCTATTCGTCTTATTGGGCGTTATTAATGATCTTGTCAATGATAATATTCACTTCCTCAATGAGAATGCCGGTGAACCGTTCGATGTTGTCTATGATATATTGTTGCATCGCGTACATATTGCTGCTCAACTGTATTTCATAAGGCACGTCAATAGTGACGACGAGATGATAGCCTTCCTTGCCTTCTTTCACCACGATCTTTTTTATGTGGATATTCGCATTGTACTCATCGACGCAGTTGACAACCATTTCGCCCAAGGCTTCATCCGAAATGGGAATCCTGCTTGGCTTTGAATAAGAGGGCTTTACCAGCGACTTTTCGTGTATTTTTGGAATGGCTCCTATGGTGTCGGGTATTTTTTTTTGCTTAAAAATGCTTACCGTTTCATAAAAAATATTCGGATAACTCCGTTTGACTTCCACGCCCGGCGCCGGAATAATGTGTTTTCCCTCAATGCGCCGTATCCTGATGGCATTCTCAATGTCCGCCTGCGAGGACACATCTTCTATCCTGATGAACTTTTTGACAGGCGGAAGCTGGAGTCGCATCGCTATCTTGTTCACCATTTTCTCAGAGGTGCCAATAATGAGGATTTTCCGTGATTTCTCTATCAGCAGTTTTTTGGCGACATCATCGCGGTGCGCCTTATCATCAAAAAGCGCGACCTTCACTGCGGCAAGGAAACTGTTTTCCTGCTTTGCGGAACGCCCTGCCAGAATGTGGTTGTCTTTGATGAGGAGACCGTCGTCAATCACAAGGTCGATATGGTATTTTTGGGCGACGAGTTTCGCCTGAAAACTCTTGCCGGTGCCGCTCTCCCCCACAAGCGCATATATTTTGATCATACAAGCATTGTAGTGAAAAATGGACGGAACTTCAAGATTACGCATTGCCTCATCAAAAAGCAACTCCAAAGAGACCATGCCTCATAAGGCGGCTATTCTGGATGAATCCATCACGATTACCGGCTATAAAAAACCAAAAATACGCCCTGCGTATCCTCCACAAGCCCCACGCGCCGTGAAAGGTGATGCGGTCAAACTTAAACCGCCCGAAAAAAGACCCCCAACCGCCTCCGGCTCATATGGACACTATTTTGGTATAAATGCGGTCGAACCGGAGGTTCGCAACTCCTGGCTCCTCTTATGCGGCAGACCTCCAGTCCCGCCTTGCCGGGATTTGCCGTTTCTTGCCTCCCTCGCTCAATTCCTTCATGCCCGCCATGAAACTTGAAAGCATGGTGAAAGCCGCTTCCAAAGAGATCAAAAAATATGACGCTCCCCGCAGCCCCTATCAACGCCTCCGGGAATCGGAGGCGCTGCCGCCTGAGGCAAAGGCTGAACTCCCCCGGCCCTGCGAAAAGAATTTTTTCATTCGAAGAGCGAACCATTGACAAGGCGTCCGCGATCTGTTAGTATAAAAATCAGGGTCGTCTATTAACGTTCCGCCTCTTGCCGGAATACCGCAAAAGACGGCGAACATTTTTTCTTTGGCGGATAAATTCAGACTATGAAAATTCGAGCGAAAATTATACTAACCGTACTTCCCCTCATCATAACGCCATTGCTTTTGGCTGGGGTCGCATCGTACTTTTCCGCAACAAATGACATCAGTCGTGGCGCGGAACGCTTCTTGAGTTATAAGTCCACGGATCTACAGCGATATGCGGAAAGCCAATGGGCGCTGCTGGTGGAAAACAATTACGCAGGCAGAGCCGACATGGACGCGGCTACGCAAAAAGCTGTGGAACTCTACGCCCAAAGCATTATTACAAGCCACGCAAGCGGCGATGAGTCGGCGTATGCGCTGACGACTGAAAAAATTTTCGCCATTGACGCGACCGGCGCCGTTGTAATGGAGACTTCCGCTGTTTCCCTGTCCGACAACGAGAAGGACGAACTGTTGCGTCTGTTTGGCGAAGAAAACCGGGGGATAATGACCGCGACAATAGGCGGCGTTGAGCGGGTGTTCAGCGCGTTTTACTTTCCCCCTTTCAGATGGCATGTCGTAACAAGTGAAGAGAAAGCCGTTTTTTACCATGATATAAACAAGATAAAACTGCAAACCATCGCTATTATCGCCGCTTCTTCGGTTCTCGCGGTCGCGTTGCTCATTCTGCTTTCGAGTATGCTGACGAATCCACTGTCGAAGTTGACCCGCGCCATGAACGCCATCATCACAAAAGGAGACATGAGCGGACGGGTGTCTGTTGAATACAGGGACGAGACCGGAAATCTTGCCGGAACCTTCAACATGATGATCACCGGACTTGAGAAGGCGTATCACGAGATAAAACGCCATGCGTTTGAGGCTGTGCTGGCGCAGAGAAAGGAGCAGCGCATCAGACAGATTTTCCAGAAATACGTGCCGAAAGACCTCATCGACAAATTTTTCGCCTCCCCTGAATCCATGCTGGTAGGCGACAACCGCGATCTGTCCATTCTTTTTTCCGACATACGCGGTTTTACCACGATCTCCGAATCCATGCGTCCGGATGAGCTTGTCCATTCGCTCAACCGGTATTTTTCCGGGCAGGTCGACATCATTATGAACCGGAACGGCATCGTCGACAAATACATAGGAGACGCGATCATGGCGTTCTGGGGAGCGCCTGTAAAGCGCGAAGACGATGTCATGCAGTCCGTGCTTTCAGGGCTTGATATGATTGACGCGCTGAATGGTTTTAACGCAAAACAACGGGAGCTTGGGAAGCCGGAATTCCACATTGGCATCGGCATTAATTACGGAACTGTTACGGTCGGCAACATCGGCAGCGAGCGCAAAATGGATTACACGGTCATAGGCGACACGGTGAACCTCGCTTCGCGGCTTGAAGGGCTCACAAAGATGTACCACGCGGACATGCTTGTCTCGGAAAGCGTGTACAACGCGCTTCGAGAGCAAAGCGGATTGCCGTTTCAAGTACGCCTTCTCGACACGGTTGCGGTCAAGGGCAAAACCAAGGGCGTAAAGATATTCGCGGTAAAGCGCAATCTCACGGAAAAAGAAGGGCGCGCGTGGAATATTCACAACCAGGGCATGAAGTTCTACTACAACCGCTCGTTTGCGGAAGCCGCCGATCAGTTCCGGCAGGCTCTCGCCTTTCTTCCAAAAGACTTCAACGCAACGGCGTTGCTTGAACGCGCTGAAAACTATGCGAGGAATCCGCCGCCTCCCATTTGGGACGGCGTAGAGGTGATGAAGAGCAAGTGAGGATGGCGCGACATGGACATCCCGTAAGGATGCTGACGCCAGCGTTAAACGCGCTATCGTTGTTTATAACCCCGGCAAAACTTCTGTTTGAGGATGGGGTCTCTATAAAAAGGAGTGGTTATGTCTAGAGATATGAAATTGTTTTCTGATACGGAGAATATGCGCGGCCGTGTGAGGCATGCTTACGAAAAAATCAAATGGTTTATTCCGGAAGATGTCCGGCGTGGCCGTTTTCTGGATATAGGTTGCGGCACCGGGAATGGCGTTATAGCGGGGTTACAGCATGGCGCAACGTTTGCGGTTGGCGTAGATCGAAATTTCGCTGAGTTCGGACATGAGTATGATGTACGTGAATTCCCCGATCTTTGTATTGCGCAGGGGGTGGATCCGAAAAAAGCGCTGTTGCTTGAGGCCAATATATTCGAATCGCGCTTTGCGCCGCAATCGTTCGATTACGCGATGATGCTTGACTCGTTAGAACATGTTCCAACGCCCGAACGGTTTATAAAATACGCATACGAATGCCTCTCGGGGGGGGGGGGGGGATATTTTTAGTTGACACTTGCCCTTTGTATTATAGCCCGGTAGGTCATCATCTGTTCCAATGTTTCCTGCGGACGCCGATCCATGGGCTCATCTTCGCCTTGGTTTTGAAGAGCGGTGTCGTAACGCAGGCATTGATTCGTGGTCGATGGATAGATTCCGCGAACTAAACAAGGTGACATGCGAGGAAGTTATATCCATGGTCACTTCGGCAGGGTTTATTATTGAGCGAGTTATCCGTGGTAAACCTACAGATGAAAGTATGGCCTTATATGAGAACTTCCGTAGTTCATTCGATCCGGCTATACTATTTGACGAACAGTGGTTGTTTGAAGACTGGGTGTCGATTCTGGCGCGAAAACCTTAAGTGCGGTTATTGAGGCGTTTAGCAACTATCCGGCACAAAGCCGGGAGACTATTTGTGAGCCATAAGGAAACAACTCCCAGCTTGCATCAGTGTGGAGAAAATCGTTTTAGCGCGATTTTTATACTACAATGAGTTGGCGATTTTCTCCGACTCCCCTCTGGAATCCCAACCGGAGTTTCCACACGAACTTGTTGTTAGATAGCGCCGCTGGAAACTACGAGTTCGCGCCATTCATGTTCTCGCGGTTTCCGCTTGACATCCTTCCCATAACATGATGCCAGCGCTGGACATGCCAGCGACTGGATGCTATACTTGCAACCATATATATTGGATTCAATCCCAATCTATAAGAAAAAAAGGAGCTATACATGAAATACGGACATTTTGACCCGGACAAACGGGAGTATGTCATCACAAAGCCGGAGACGCCGGCGCCGTGGGCTAATTACCTGGGGTCGCCCGAATACGGCGCAATCATCACCAACGGCGCGGGCGGGTACAGTTTTGTAAAGAGCGGAGCGGCGGGACGCATTATGCGCTATGTCTTCAATAACGAAGACAAGCCCGGACGGTACATATACCTGCGCGATGACGCGGACGGCGACTTCTGGTCGGCGTCATGGCAGCCGGTGGGCAAGGATGTCAAAGAATACCATTCCGAATGCAGGCATGGCGCCGGATACACCGCGATGAGCGCGGATTACAGAAAGATAGCGTCCGAGGCGCTCTACTATGTCCCCAGCGGGCAAACCTATGAGGTGTGGCGGCTTAAAGTCGCCAATAAAGACGACAAGCCCCGCGCTCTCAGCGTTTTTGGGTATGCGGAATTCACCAACGAGAGCAATTACGAACAGGATCAGGTGAATTTGCAGTACACGCTTTTCATCACCCGCACCTATTTCAACAAAAACCATATTCTGCAAACCATCAACGAGAACTGCGCCAATTCCGTAAACGGCAGCGCCAAGGCGACGCGGTTTTTCGCGCTCGCCGGAGCGCCGGTCGAGACGTACTGCGGAGATCGGGACGCTTTTCTTGGCGCCTACAATGGGTATGGCAAGCCTCAAGCGGTGCAGGACGGCACATGCGCCAATACGCTCAACTATTGCGCCAACGCCTGCGGCGCTCTTCACGCCAAACTTGTCTTGAACCCGGGCGAGACCCGCGTCATCACCTTCCTTTTCGGCGAAAAGACCGGAAAAGAAGCCGCCGCCCTTGTCGCGCACTACGAAACAGGGGAAAAAGCTGACAAAGAGGCTGCGGAAATCAAGCGCCACTGGCACAGCAAACTGGACAATTTCAAGGTCAACACGCCGGACGCGGACTTTAACAACATGATCAACACATGGAACGCCTATCAGTGCTTCACCACTTTCGTATGGTCACGCGCCGCATCCCTCATCTACTGCGGACAGCGCAATGGCTACGGGTACCGCGACACAGTGCAGGACATTCAGGGGATCATTCATCTTGATCCAGATGCGGCGGGCGAGCGCCTCAGATTCATGCTGTCCGCTCAGGTTCATCACGGCGGAGCGCTCCCGCTCGTCAAGTTCAACCACAACGCGGGGCATGAAGACACGCCGGAAGACGAGTCTTATGCACGAGCGACCGGACACCCTTCCTACCGCGCTGACGACGCGCTCTGGCTCTTCCCCACCGTGTACAAATATATCGCCGAAACCGGCGACACGGACTTTCTTGATGAGGTTGTTCCCTACGCGGATAAAGGCTCGGACACGGTGTACAGCCATCTGCTCAAAGCCATTGACTTCTCCCTGAACCACTTGGGCATATACGGGCTTCCGGCGGGTCTCCACGCGGACTGGAACGACTGCCTCCGGCTCGGCGCGAAGGGCGTCTCCGTGTTTGTCGCGTTCCAGCTTTACTACGCCTTTGCCATAGCCGCGCTGTTCGCGGAAGCGAAGAACGACGCCGCGACAGCCGCGTCGCTCAAGCGGCGACAGGCGGATTTTGGAAAAATAATAGAAGAAAAATGCTGGGAAGGCGACCGGTTTGTGCGCGGATTCAGCGAAAAAGGCGAGGTGGTGGGCAGCAAGACCAACAAAGAGGCGAGTTTCTGGCTGAATCCCCAATCGTGGGCTGTCATTTCCGGTTTTGCCTCCGGGGAACGCGCCGCAACTATTATGGACGGCGTCCACGCCAACCTCAACACGCCTTACGGCGCGCGCATCATGGAGCCGCCGTACAAAGAACATCCATTTGACGGCGCCCTTGCGATTCTTTTCAATCCGGGCGTGAAGGAGAACGGGGGCGTGTTCCTCCAGACCCAAGGCTGGCTCATATTAGCCGAAGCCCTGCTGGGACGCGGCGACCGCGCCTTTGAGTATTACCGCGAGTCCTGCCCGTCCGCGCAAAACGACGCGGCGGACATCCGCAAACTTGAGCCGTATATCTACGGACAGTTCACCGAAGGAAGCGACAGCCCCTTCATGGGCAGAAGCCACGTGCATTGGCTCACCGGCACGGCGTCCACGGTCATGGCCGGCTGTGTGGAAGGCATTCTCGGCATCCGCCCGGATCTCAAAGGACTGCGCCTTGCGCCGTCCATTCCTTCTACATGGAAAGAATTCACCATCGAAAAACGCTGTCAGGGCAAGCTGCTCAAGATAACGGTGTTGAATCCCAACGGCAAACAGTCCGGCTGGACAACGCTCACGCTGAACGGCGCACCCTTGAAGGACAACTACCTTGAGAACGCCGCGTTGCAAGCGGAAAACGAGATCGTACTTGAGATGTAAGACAGCGCATTTCATGGTATCCTTTTATGTAAGGGCGCTGTTTCAAAGCCCGGTCAAAGCGGAGGCTTTTCCATGCGCATCCAATGCCATTGCTTTTCAAGATTCTTTCAAAATCCGGCGTTTTGGAAAAACCTCCCAATAGAGCATTTTTGACCGCTTCCAGCGTCCGCCCCGATCTCACAGAGGCGGCGTGGACGCGCCTGTGCGCCGCCTCGCAAACGTCGCCGTAAAACCATAAAAAAAGTGTTGACAATTACAACGCGCGGCATATGCTTTCCCGCAATAGGCAATCGCAGTTCAAAACGTACCGGCGCGGCTTTAAGCTCTTAAAAAGAGATTTTAATAAGAAGACACTACAAAACCGTTGTGGTGAAAGAAAAAGACATGCTGTTTATATACGCCATAGACTATGTTATAAATAGCTCCGCCTTCCTCCCAAGAATGTATGTTATAATGCGACAGCCGCCGCACGCGGCGTTTCCTTCACATGCAGGCGCATTCACAACAGGGCGGACGGTTTATCCGGCTGCGCTTCCACACATTGCGCTTTCGCCGTATTGCGAAATACCGCCGGTGTATTCATCAGGATGCAAGATACGCAACAACGCATCCGGAGAGGGACGTGCGCTGGACAGGGTTGCTTGCGCTTCGCCATCCGTTTTTTGCCTCACACGCGCCGCCGCGCCGCGCCCTCCTTGTCGCGGGAAATTCATTGTTGTATGTATTGTATCCTCTTGTAGTATATAGGTATCATATACTATGATGTAGCAATTGTTATGTATTTCACTTAATGAATGAGTTGCCGGAGGATTGTATGAATTCAAAATTTTTTACCACAAAGGAAATTGCCCCGCATACCACCGCTATCATAGGACTGGGTAATGAATTGTGCTATTTAGTGGAAGGGAACACAAAGGCGCTCCTTATCGATTCCCTTCTCGGTGTCGGAAATCTGCGCGCCTTTTGCCGTGAATTGACGGACGCGCCCATTACCCTCGTGAATACCCACGGTCATGTGGATCATATTGGCGGTAATTTTGACTTTGACGAATGTTATATTCATCCCAATGACATTGCGCTTATGTATGAAAAAGAAGAATTGCGGGCGGGATATGTTCAAAATGGCATAAAAAATTCAGGGAAACATCTGGTTCTTCTGGAAAGCGATTTTACCATTGCAAAACCAATGAAAACCCTCCCGGTATACGAAGGTTTCGTTTTTGATTTGGGAGAGCGGCTTATCGAAGTTATCGCCGTTCCCGGACATACTGCGGGTACTATTGTTTTGTTGGACCGCAGCAACGGCATTGTTTTTTCCGGAGACGCCTGCAATGCCAACACGCTTTTGTTCCTTCCTCATTCAACTTCGATTGAGGCGTATCGGGAAAGTCTTGTCCATTTTAAACAATTCCAACCTTGTTTTGCGGAGATGTGGGGAGGAGATGGTTTGCGGGCGGTTCCCAAGGTTGTCATTGACGAGGCCGTTGCGTTATGCGATGAAATCCTTGCCGGAACCGATGACGCGGTTGAAAGCGAACACCTTGGCCGCCCCTGTTTTTACGGCAAGAAGAAAGACGCAAACTTTAAGCGCCTTGACGGGAAAATTGCCAACATCGCCTACAGCAGGGACAAAATCCGCAAAGATTAAAACCCGGTAAGATTTTACCAATTCAATTGAAGCTGGTCCAAAACTTCAATTTTGGGGAGACAAGCTCCGCTTGTCCACAAGCTATGCTTGTCCATAAGCTCCGCTTGCCCGGCCAGCAGTTTTACTTTTAGCGCTAAGTAAAACTGCTGCCTAACTGCTGCTCTGTCCACTGTCCTTCTGTCCACTAACCCACTATCCACTGTTAATGGGTGGGGGTAGTGAAATAGACCGGAATGGAGCGTAGCGGAATGAGGACTATGGAGCGAGGGGGAGCAGCGTCGAAAAAGTTCATCATATTACCTCAAAATTTTGACGATTTATGATTGATGCGCTTCCCCCTTTGTAAGAGGTAATTACTCTTTGTTAATTGCTCAAAGTAAAATTGCCACTACCTAAATTTGCCCCTTGAATTACCGTCAACCATGATTCAGGACTTTAAAAACAAACTGATAGGGTATAAAATTAAAGAATGAAGCTGTTGTTTTTAATTGTCTGCCTTGCTGCCGCGCCGTTTGCCTTTGTGAACGCCGATGATTCTATGCTTGATGCTTTGACAAAGTCCGCGGCAAAACAGGGCGAGGATGCGTCTGACGCTGTTCCGCCGGATTCCGCGGCAGGTTCCGGTTCTGTGGTGTCCGAAACGGACGCGCCCATATCTGACGGCGAAGAATTTGACGAGGCGTCTTTTTGGGAAAATTATGATGGGCCCGATGTTCAGGTTATATACGATGAACGCAGTGAAATAGATTATGTTATTTTGCAGACAGAGGATGAGTATACGGAATTCCATTATCTTAACCATATCGGGTACAGCGATCTCATATTTGTTTTGACCGACTTATTAAAACGAATCACAAACGAAGGATATATATACGCCAGCAGGCTTATGACCGAATACAAGCATAATGACGAGGTTGTCTTGATCTATCGGATAGATAAAGTCGAAAACATTGCTTACGGTATTTTACAGTTTCCTGATTTTTCTGTCATTGTCCGCGCAAAAAAAGATGCCTCGCCGGATTATCCGTTCAATGTGTCGAGCCCTAATCATATGATGGCTCTTGTCTATCAATTTACTATGGCTCTGGCGGAAATTGAGCAGCATCTGGGCGTGAATCAATTAGAGTATACGAGGAAATTCTTCAAGAAAGATTAGACGGAGGCTTCCTTTTTACTTTTTCCCTTTTCCTTGTTTACTGCGCTTCCCCTTTTTATTTGAAACCGGCTCAACTGCTAATTGCTCATGTTTCCTTTTTGCCTTTTACTTTTTACCTCTTTGCGGGGCAATCCGTGTTGCGCTGATTTTCGTTTTGAAATCGGAATTGCTATCTCACCGGGCGATCGTGTTGCGCTTTTCGCCGAAACGGTATACATTTAGATTATGAAAGCCAATCGCAAGTACAAAGACAGCGTATTCACCCTCCTCTTTAACGACAAAAAACGACTTTTGGAGCTTTACAACGCGGTAAACAGGACATCGTTTGCCAATGCGGACGACATAGAAATCAACACACTACAGAACGCGCTGTTCATGGGCATGATCAACGACATATCCTTCACCATCGCCGGTATGCTGGTTGTACTGGTCGAACACCAGTCCACAATCAATCCGAATATGCCGCTGCGCCTGTTGATGTATATGGCGCGGATTTACGAAAAGATAATCGACAACAGGCGGCTGTATTCGAGCAAAAAGATAAGCGTGCCCCGCCCAGAGTTCATCGTGCTGTACACCGGGAAGGAAGATTTTCCCGCCGTAAAGACGCTAAAGTTATCCGACCTGTTCAGGGAAACGGGAGGACATGATAAGGCGCGGCTGGAGCTTGAGGTACCGGTATACAACATAAACAAGGGCGTGAATCCGGCGATAGAGGAGAGAAGCTCCACATTGGGCGGGTACGCCCGGCTTGTGGCGAAGGCGCGGGAGAACGAGGCTGCCGGGATGGACAAGAACGAAGCGGTAAAGGGAGCGGTGCGTTTCTGTAAAGCCAAAGGGATACTGGCAGATTTCTTAAAAAAACACGGATCGGAGGTAGAGAATATGTTACTGACGGAATGGAAATGGAAAGACGCCTTACAGGTTCGCTGGGAGGAAGGTTGGGAGAAAGGCAAAGAGGAAACACGCAAAGAGGATAAGCGGCAGTTTTCCAGCCTTGTCAACCAGGCAAAATCGCTGGACGAACTGAAAAGGCTGCTCGAGACCGGCCTGCCGTAAAAATCCCTGTCAATAACCGGCGAAAATGTTACCCCTGTCACGGGTCTCGCCTGTAGCAGTTTTAATTATATTTGCTGTATATACAGAGAGCTGGTTTGAAATATTCTGCCAATTATCAAAAACACAGAATACTCTATGCGGCATTCGCGCTGATTTTCCTTTTGTTGGGATGCGCTTTCTACTATTTTTTCAGGAACAGGGAACTCCTTTTTTACACATGGGCCGGCTTGGCGGATTTACCGGATTTTCAGCGGCAAAACGCCGGACATTTACCCGCCCTTCTCACATGGATAATGGGAAGTCTGCCAGACGGATTATGGGCACTGTCGGGAATGATGCTGCTCCGGTGTGTTTTATGGGACAATAAAAAATTGTGCAGGGTATACCTGCCGGTTTTCTGTTTCTTTGCGCTTTTTTATGAATTTTTACAGATTTCAGAAAAGATAAACGGAACATTCGATCCAGGCGATGTATGCTTTATGGTTTTCGCCGTTGTTT
>JAISCC010000068.1 GCA_031265845.1 Treponema sp. | reverse complement strand
TTTAAAAAACAAGACGGTTCTTTAAACCAATTGCCATATCTTGTATAAAGTAATATAATATTTATTTTCATCAGGTTTTGTTGGATAAAGAAGGACAAAGCTGGGTTGTCTTTTCTGACATTGAGCAATAGAATGAACCTCCCCGCCCCAAGGGGCGGGGTATCTTAAGATTGTTGTAACAAAATCAGTGGATTTCCTATGACCACCGAAATTTTTGATTCATTTTGGTGATACAGACGTTTGGCATTTTCTTCGGTGAGGAGGTTGATCAATTCAGCTTGTCCATGAGCATCAACAGTGTAATAGGAATTATCCAGGGTATCGGTGTAGCAAATATTGGGGAATTCGAGATAGGCGCCCATCTTTTGCCAGTAGGTATATTCGATGTTCAGATTGGAAACATAATAGGGAAGTATACCCACTTCGTTGGCAAAAAGCTCGTTCAGGTATTTATGCTTTAGTTTCGCCGGGGGAATACGGTCAATCAATGCGGTAATAAAGGCGCCTGTTCCTGTGGCGGGGTCTATGATTTTTACATTGTTCTCGGCAAGCCCGGTATTGAAATGTTTTGCCAGTAAATCATCAGTGGTACGAACCATAAAATCAACTATTTGGCTTGGCGTGTATACTACCCCCAGGCGGTCCGCTTCTTTGGGATTATAGGTTTTGTAGAATTCTTCATAGAGGGTTTTCATGAAGTCCTGTTTTTCGTGGTGATCCATTATCTGAGAAGCGGCAATTGAAATGGTATTATAAAAATGTTTGTTCTTATCCTCAAATTCTTTTTTCTTTTCGCGGGTGAAAGAAACGTCCACGATAGCGTCAATGGAGAGGGCTATATTATTAGCTTTATGGAATTCCGTCTCGTTGAAAACGGCGATAAATAGTTTATTGGTAAGTATATGCTGTATGAGGATTTCCCGTATGTCCTCGAAAGAAAAGTCAGGGTTGATTTCCCTCCGGCATTGTTCAAGAAAAGCGCTTGTTTTTTGTTGAAATTGAGGGTTGCTTTTAGCGGTTTCAATTTCTTCCCTGCACCACATAACCAGATTGGGCAAGTCAATCTTAAACTGTTCAATAGCTGCGTGAAACTGATATATTTCCTGCCGTTCAAAATCAACAAAGGCGTTGAGAAGTTTTTCAAGCTGCGCGTCATCGGACATATCTATCCGCATATATTCAAGGTTGTTTTGATAGAGAACCGCAAAACGAGAGTTTTCAAATATGGTATTGATGAGGGGATAATACTTCCTTGTTTTGTCTTCTATTTCTTTGTCTAAATCATCTTTGGGGTCTTTTGCCTCATAATAGCCGCAAGAAAGACGGAAACGGTCTTTTAAGGTTCCATCAGGGTATACGGTGGTTCCCTGGGCGGTTCTGTACTCCAGTTCTTCTATCAACTTGAGGTTTTTATCCTCCGCAAAATCATTCACCAAGTCTATGAAACAGCGGCGGATAGTGGTCTCGTTAATGCTGCCGCCGTAGTTTATGGTCTTTTGAAGTGTATTGCGGTACTTATTGATGCTAAGGTTCATTATCGTTTATAGCTCCAATAGTTCACCTCGGAACTAAATTAATTCTCTTCCGCTTGCCAACTGCCTTTATGCAACATATACTCGCTGCCCAAGTGGAAGTAGCGAAGGCTGCGGGCTTCGCAGTGAGGAGGAGCAGTCCGCTGTTATATGCGGCATAGAGCCGAAAATGCCCGGACATGGACTGTTTGTTCTCCCCTTTTCAATATTTAAAAGCATATCACAAGGAAAACCTTTTGTTAAGCGTATCCCCGCTTGTTTTTCCTTAAATATATGCCTATGCGGTTGTCAACTTCTCCTCAATCCGCATATAACCAGTTGCAAAGACTGTGTATTCGAGGCTATGCCGAATCTGGTTGCAATGATGCGTCCTGGTTGCCGGGCTTCCGTAAAGACGGAAAACATGTCATTTACAAAATAGTGGAGCGCTGGTCACAATAGAAAAATTGTACGCGAGGAGTAAGGGGGAATAATGAAAATGCCAATTTAAATCGGATATTTTTTCTTTGCCAAAATATGCAATTAGTGCATACGCATCAAAAATAAATATAGGAAACTTCTAAAACTTCAGTATTCAGAGGCTTTCCCACTCCATGACGCCCTATTTTTAGGGCGAAATCAAGTGAATTTTGTCACCGCTTTCGTAAGAAATCAATGGATTGCCAGTTGGCGGAGGAACTATTCACGTAAAACAGAAAGGTTTGCATCCTATAGGCCAGCTATTGGACGACCTTTGTTCAAGAAGAAAGTCCTCAACCGCCGTAGGGCAATTTGTCAAACCAACGTTTCAAAACTCCGCCTTAGCCGCCCGCCGCGCAAAAGTGTTGGCACGGACTTTTCTTGACACTTTCGAAAGTTATGTCATGCTGCGGTTAAGACGCCAAAATGCGCTAACTCATTATTCCATAAAAAAAAAGCCCGTCAATCAAGACGGGCTCTTGCGCTCCCCCGGACGGGCTTGAACCGCCGACCCAGTGGTTAACAGCCACTTGCTCTGCCAACTGAGCTACAGGGGATTAGAATGTCTTACTATAGCGAGTTCAAACAAAAAAGTCAAGACCTGATCAAAATTTTTTACAAATTTTCTCTCAAAATCGCTTGACAAAAAATCAATAATACGATTCTATATAAAGAAGCATTGTGCATAGCACACGCATAGCGAGCGCATAGCGCCTGCAATAGCATGACAAGACATCAGCAAGGAGACAACAATGTCAAAGAAAATTCCGACCAGACTTTATTTAGCGGAGGATGAGATACCGTCATCATGGTTCAATTTACGGGCTTTTATGAAGGATAAACCCGATCCGCTCCTGCATCCGGGATCGCTGAAACCCGCAACCCAAGATGATTTGGCGCCGGTGTTCTGTAAGGAAGCCATCAAACAAGAGTTAGACGAGACAACGCCGTTTATTGCTATACCGGAAGGATTGCAGGCGTTTTACCGCGCCTATAGACCTGCGCCGCTTGTCCGCGCCTACTTCCTGGAAAAAGCGCTGGAAACGCCTGCCGAAATATACTACAAGTTTGAGGGGACAAACACATCAGGCTCGCATAAGCTCAATTCTGCGGCGGCTCAAGCGTATTATGCAAAAGAAGAAGGGCTTGCTTCGCTGACCACAGAAACCGGCGCCGGGCAATGGGGTTCCGCAATGGCGATGGCGTGCGCTTTTTACGGGCTGGGACTTACGGTTTACATGGTGAAGATAAGCTCCGAGCAAAAGCCGTACCGCAAAGCGCTCATTGAAACCTATGGCGCCCATCTTATTCCCTCTCCTTCAAACACCACGGAAGCGGGCAGGAAAATACTCGCTGTTGATCCGAATACCGCCGGTTCTTTAGGCTGCGCGATCTCCGAGGCTGTGGAAGCGGCGGTCAAAACCGACAAATGCCGGTACGTGCTAGGCAGCGTTTTGAACCATGTGCTTTTACATCAATCAATTATCGGACAAGAGGTGAAGGCGGCTTTTGACAAGTACGACATCAAACCCGATGTCATCATTGGATGCGCGGGAGGCGGTTCAAACCTCGGCGGACTTATCGCGCCGTTCATGGGAGAGCGGTTGGCTGGAAAGAACGCCATTCGTTTCATCGCGGTGGAGCCCGCCTCCTGTCCGTCATTCACTCGCGGCAAATACGCCTACGATTTTGGCGATACGGCGAAAACCACGCCGCTTATCAAAATGTACACGCTCGGCAACGGGTTCATACCTTCGTCAAACCATGCGGGCGGCTTGCGTTACCATGGCATGAATTCGGTTCTGTCCAAACTGTACCACGACGGACATCTCGAAGCTCGCGCCGAAGCGCAGACCGAGGTTTTTGACGCGGCGATAAAGTTTGCGAAAACCGAAGGCATCCTGCCCGCGCCGGAATCTTCCCACGCAATAAAAGCGGCTATTGACGAAGCGCTTGCGTGCAAGCGAACCAACGAGAAAAAGGTCATCCTTTTCGGTCTCACCGGCACCGGCTACTTTGATATGAGCGCGTACATGGCGTACAATAGCGGGACCATGACCGACTACATTCCCACAGATGAGGATTTAGAGAAGACCGGTTTCGCGTCATTGCCCAAAGTAGGTTTATAAAAGGAGCCAATTTCAAAACCCGAACTATGTTCAGCGAACTGTGTTCGGCGAACATAGTTCGGGTTAGTTTTGAAATTGGCTCTGGAAAAAGCGGCTTATTAGCCGCTTTTTCCCGTTATATCTAACGTATAAAAATATAAAAATCCAAGTGGACAAGGGCTGCGCTCGCTATGCTGTCAGTACAACCTCGGTTCTGCCGAACCCGCCCAACTCCGGGCGGGAGAAGTGGAAATCAGCGATGCGATGATCTTGTTTAAGAAAATCGTGTACGCCTTTTTGCAGGACGCCCCCGCCCTTGCCGTGTATAACAGCGAATTCTTTTAAACCCGATAAAACGGCGCCGTCGATCTGCCGTTGCAGGGCTTCCAGGGCTTCTTCAAGGCGCATGCCCAGCAAGTTGAGTTCCATGACTGCGGTTGATCGTTGTGATAAATCGGCGACAACAAGCGCGGGCTTGAGTTGTTTTTGTACGCTTTGCGCGGAACGCACCGGCGTAAGCTCTTCCGCGGGAAAAGTCATGCGGAGCGAGCCGATTTCCACAAGCCAGCCGTTTTTTTCCTGACGAATAACGGTTCCCCGTTGCCTGTAGGAAGCGGCCAGCACCTCCGCGCCTTCAACCAGGGGCGGCGGGTGGGACGAATCCGGCGTTTGAGCCTTGTCTTCACGCTCTTTTTGCTGATCCTGCAACGCTCTTTCTTCTTCATCCAAAGAATTCATCTCGCTTGCAACGCTTTTTTCCAGATCATGGAGAAAATCCTTCACCCCAATTGTTTTTTCGCGGGTTATTTCCCCTTCTTTCAGTTCTCGCACCAGATTTTCAAGGGTTTTCCGGCTCTCATCAAGCAGTTTCCTGAGCCTGCCGACTTCACCTGATTTAATCTCCATTTCTTTTTGCCTAAGCCGCAGTTCCTTGAGGTCAACCGCGCGCCGTTCCTCACGCAGACGCTTCTCTTCCTGTCCGCGCTCTTCGGTTGCGGCGTCCAGTTCCCGGTGTTTCCGCTTGAGTCCCGCAATAAGCGATGACACGTCAGCCCTCTCTTCATTGATATAGGAACGCGCTTTTGCGATGATTTCCGCCTGCAACCCATTGCGCGAGGCGATATCCACAGCGCGGCTTTCTCCGGGAATGCCCATGACGATGCGGTATGTGGGTGAAAGCGTCCGGCTGTCGAACTCAACAGAGGCGTTTTCTACATATTCCCGCGTGTAACCGTAATTTTTCAAGACGCCGTGATGGGTGGTGACGATGAGGGAAACCCGTTTTTCAATCAGGTAATCGAGAATCGCCATAGCGATGGCGCTTCCCTCTTCCGGATCAGTGCCGGAACCAAGTTCGTCAAGCAACGCGAGCGATTGAGCGGACACCGACGCGGTAATCGCCGCAACGTTTATCATGTGCGCGGAAAAGGTTGAAAGCGACTGGCTTATGGATTGCTCGTCCCCGATGTCAGCGAAAACGCCGTCAAAAACCGGAAGGCTTGTGCCTTCCGCGGCAGGAACGGCAAGTCCGCTCTGGTTCATCAGGGCAAAGAGTCCCACGGTCTTGAGGGTTACGGTCTTGCCGCCCGTGTTCGGTCCCGTGATGATAACCGCGCCTTTGCCTTCATTCATAATAAAGTCGACCGGCACAGCGGAATGCCCCAACAGCGGATGGCGAGCCTGTTTGAGTATGATGATCCGGCTGTCGCGGCTGCCATCGCCGCTCTCTTTCGCAAAGACGCCCTGTATGTCCTTCGAATAGCGGGCTTTCGCCCGTATAACCTCAATGGCAATGATTTTTTCGTGAAAATCAGCCAATATCTCACGGTTTTCGGCAATTTTCGCCGTCAATTCCCGCAGCACACGGAGGATTTCCGCGTCAAGGCGGCGTTTCTCAATAAGAATGTCATTGTTTTTCTCAACAGCGTCTTCCGGTTCGATGAACAGGGTCTGTCCGGTCGCTGAGACCTCGTGTACGATGCCCCTGATGCGTCCGCGAAAGTTGGCTTTCACCGCAAGAACAGCGCGCCCGTCCCGCTGGGACGGCACTGTTGATTGCAACATGCGCCGCGATTCCTCACTGCCGGCGTAACGGGCGACGGCGGCGTCGAGTTCAGAGACAAGCCTGCGAATCCGGCGGTTTATCTCCTGAAATTCAGGCAGGTCTTTGAGGCTGCCGTCCTTGTTGAATATGCGGAACACCTCGCGGGCAAGGCTTGTACAGTCCGGTATATCCTGGGCAAGCTGGCGGAGCGAAGCGTCTTTAAGGGAAAGCGGCGCAAGCCAATTTTTGAGAATCCACCCGCGCTCAGCGAAAAGCCCTATGGCGAACGCCTCGTCAGGCTCAAGGCTTGCGCCTTCAACCGCGAGTTTCGGAAGCAGGAAGCCTATATCGGGAAGGCTCTCCTGCTTTTCCTCATCGCCGCTTTTCATGCGTTCAACGGTTTCCCGGACAAAACGTTTGAGCCGCTTGATGTCATCCGCATCAACAAGCGGCTTCCCGGCGATAATGCGCTGTTTCGCCTCCTCGCTGAACGAACAGCAGGCGACGCGGCTTCTGATTGCATCGAATTCAAGGATGCTTTCGGTTTTTTCGTTCATAACACCACCATAATCCACTATAACACAAAATACTCGCATGGCAGCGGGACGGCATCCCACGCGAGTTGCATTTTCCATCTATTTTCCATTCAATCTTGCAACTATTTTCTTTTTCCGTTGTTTTATACACGCATGAGGCACGTATGAAACACATATTCTTGTTTGTATATATCGCGCTGACAGGCGCATTTCTTGTTCCAGGCGTTTTTTCAGACGCGCTGGACGCTCTCGTCGCTCCCGCATGGAAAACGGCTTTGCTTTCCGGCGAATCTATTACGCAGCTTGCCAAAAAGCCGGCTGTTCCCGAACTGTCGCCCCGTGACGCGCAGGTACAGCGCCTGACAGCCGGCGTCATCAAAGAAATCAATCCCACGATTCTCACCGAAAGCCTCCATTTGTATAAGAAGCCGTCCGGCGCGGCCGCTCCATGGACGCAAGATGAGCGGACAGCCCTTTACAACAATATACTCGCCCTGAGTACGCTTGCAGGGTTGCAGTACTATTCGGTAAGCCATAAGGGTATGCGCGTCTTGTTCGAAATATCGCAGGCAATTGACGATCCGTCAACTCAAAACCCGGTGGGCGATCCAAATTATTCCGTCCCGCCTCCATCTTTGACCGTGTATGCGCGTCAAAAAGATTTAACCTTTGGCGACAACCTCTATCAGTACGATTATTTTGCGTCTGAGAACGCGCTGACGCTTGTTCAGCGGAATATCACCGCCATGTCCCTCGGCATTGTGCCGGTTATAAGCAAAAACATGTTGCGTTCCGTGGTCGCCGTGATTGACGCCGGGGAATACGCGCTCATCTACTCGGCGTCTTTCGCAAAAACTGTCTCCCTGCCGGGCGTCAAAAATCGCATAGGGCGATCTTTCGCCAACAGAGCGGAAGCGATTTTAGGCTGGTTTACCAAACAGGCGGACAAGGCGTTTGAACGATGAAGGAATGTCTTCAATCCAAAAGAAACCGTTTGACCCCCACAAGCCGCGGGGCAAAATATCTATCGGTAACCGGGGAAATGACAATGCCTCGTTTTGGGCCGCTGGAAACCGCGTGTATCATGGAATCTTTGTCTACAAGGATCGCCGTGTGGTTTATTGAACCGGAACCTCCCTTATTGGCGGAAAACACCAGAACATCACCGGGCAAAGCGTCTTCCAAACGGACGGTTTTTGCATTCGACGACCATACTCCCCGCGAAGAGCGGGGAACGTCCATGTTCAGGGCGTTGCGGTACACAAACCACACAAAGCCCGAACAATCAAACCCCTTCTCGGTTGACCCGCCGCTGTGATAGGGTATCCCCTGCCGCTTCATAGCAAACTCAATGAGCGTCCCGCGCTGTCCTCCGGCTTCTCCGGCCGCTTCTTCCCTATTTTGGACAACGCCTTCTTCCCCGGTTTGAGCGCGAATGCAGTTGATACAGATCGCGCTCATCATAATGGCGACAAACGCTATTTTGACATTCCGGCAACGACAAACCAATGGTTTGCGAACGTGCGGTTTGCGAAGCGCGGGTTCTGCGGCGTTTTGGCGGGCGTATACGCGCCGTTCCGCTCCGTTATGCGCCGCCGCTTCCTTGCGGTTATTTTTATTGCTCATATTTTTCATTCCTTTTCCATGTAGAGAGAAAAAGCGGCTGAAAGTCCGCTCGTTTCTTCTAAATCCAATGTTGTTTTCCCAAAACTGTCGTTGCGCATGTTGGGCGCATGTTGGGCAAACCGTTATATTGCTCTTGTTTCAAGAGCATCTTATATTGTTTTTGCTGTTTTGTCAAACATTTTTAGAAAGATTCGCGCCATTCAGCAGGAACGCCGTCATGCGCTCAGCATAAAACGACCCATTCAACCGTCTGTTTTACAGGGCGGACTTGCATTAAAGATAGCGGGGATTTCTTTAATTGCCAGAGGTTTGTCTTTCTATAAGAAACAAAAGCGGCGCATTATTCGAGGCGGGATTTTAAAGAAGGGGGCGCGTTTTCCAGCATGGAGTCCGGCTCATCATAAACCCTCCGCCGCGCCCGCCTCCGCTCCAGCCCTGCGTTGCGGCGCGACCCTTGCCGAGGGTGTGATACGCCCCTTCATTAGGGCGCGGCGCGACCCTTGACGGGGGCGTGATACGCCCCTTCACGAGGGCGCGGCGCGACCCTTCATTACCATTGAACGGGCTCCGCACGCGTACAAGCGGAGCCGTCATGCCGGGGTCAGCGGCGCCCTCTTTCGGATAACGCCCGTTAAGAAGTCAGCCAACAGGCTGCGCCTGCTGTCCTACAGTCAGCGGGAATTCGTAGGGTATCGTACGCGGCTCCTGCAACAGCGTGCTTGATTTGGAAAAGCGCGTTACTATGTTGAGCCTCCACACGCCGTCCGCCAATGCGGGCGCGCGGAAGATGAGCTTTTTGGGGTTGTTCTCCGTGAGCTTGTGCGTAACCTGCGTCTCCGCGCCGCTCTCGTTCACGAAAAACACGCCCAGTCCCGCCTCGCCTTCGGGCGCTATCTTTATCTTGTCGCCCGTTACAATCACGTCCTCGTCCGGCGTTATGGTTCCGTCCGTCTTGCCTGTGGTCACGTCGGTTATAAGCCCGATATACGCGCCCGAATCCTTTTCGCCCAACACCTCGACGCCCACGGTTTCCAACACAGCCCGCATCTCCGCGCTCGGAGCCATGTCGAGTCCTATCTTGTGAACCGCAGGGTCAAACGCATGGGACGCGCCGATCCAGTTGCCGCTCACCCTCGGCGCCATACGCGCGCAACCGTCCTGTACCGCGGTTCCTTGTGCCAGCGTATCGCGCACTATTTCGTCCCGCATGGTCAGTATGCTCAAGATAGTCTCAAGCCGCAGTTCCGAACGCGCCGCGACAATGCGCGCCGCAAGGTCTTCGTTTCGCAACGTGCCGCCTGTCGTGGAAACTTCCGCAAGGAAGTCGTTTTCCACGTCCTTGGTGAGCAGGTTTCGCCTCAGCCAAACCTTCCAAAATGTTTTCTTTGCCATATCATTGCTCCTTTACACCCGAAGGGTGTTTACAGGCAGAGCCTGTTTAAAAACTGCATAATCGCCGTCAGGTGTCAGACACTGCCCCGTTATCGGTGTCTGGCACTTTCGTAATGGGCGGCGTCCGAAGCTGTGTCTGACACTTTCGCATCAGGCGTTGTTTGAAAGCGCTGATCCTGCGCAGGACGGTGTCAGACACCGCTCAGACACCCGCCATTATTCCCAGCCGCCCGCAGAGCCGTCTTTCGCGCTGTCCAGCGTAACGCCTGCGCCCGCTGTGGTATCACGGCTTTGTGAATCGCTTACATAGACCGTGTGCCCGCGCCCGTTAGCAACGGTGTTACTCAAGGCGCTACTTGCGTTTGACCCATAGATAATCCCGCCTGCCTGCTTGGTAAACATCCCGTTACTCACATACACCCCGCCGCCGCCGTAGGAGGCTGTGTTGCCACTGATAGTCCCACCGCTCATCGTAAACGCCCCGCCGCTTACAGCAACACCGCCGCCATAGAAGCCGGCTGAATTGCCACTGATCTCCCCGCCGCTCATCGTAAATGCCCCGCTACTACTCACATCCACCCCGCCGCCATAGAAGGAGGCTGTGTTGCCGCTGATCTCCCCGCCGCTCATCGTAAACGTCCCGCTACTACTCACATCCACCCCGCCGCCAACAGAGGCTGAATTGCCACTGATAGCTCCGCCATTCATCGTAAACGTCCCGCCGCTTACATATACCCCCTCGCCTGTGTTGCCGCTGATCTCTCCGCCATTCATCGTAAACGTCCCGCCGCTTACATACACCCCGCCGCCAACAGAGGCTGAATTGCCGCTGATAGCCCCGCCGTTCATCGTAAACATCCCGCCACCCACAGACACCCCGCCGCCAACAGAGGCTGAATTGCCGCTGATCTCCCCGCCGTCTTCTAAGACGAGGTTCCCGCCTGAATTGACCACAACCAATGATTGGGTATTATCGCTGTGTCCCTTGAGGGTAACGCCGCTGTCCAATATCAGCGTTACGCCGTCTCCGACCCTGAAAAGCCACTCGTTATCCGAAAGGCTCACGATCCTCTCCCCGCCCTTCCCTTTCAGCGTTATCGTTATATTCGTACTTGAATAAGAAAGATTTTGCGACGGGATAGATTCGTCTCTTCCCAATAACAAGGTATAACGGGTTGAGCTTACCGCGTTTACGGCGAGCCAAGAGAGCGTCTCAGACAGATTGGCAACGTCAATCTCCCTAGTAAGCGCTGTAACCGTTACCGCTGTCGGGGCGGAACGAGCGCTTTCAAAGCTGCTCGCGCCTACCGCGCTTACTGCATAGTAATAGGTTCCCACGCTGGAGACCGTCTCGGTATATGAAGCCGTCGCGGACGCGCCTACCTTGGTATACGTCCCGGTTTGACTATCCGCGCGGTAAACATTGTACGAACTTGCGCCCGTAACCGCAGCCCACGAGACCGTAACCTGATCGTCCATCGCGCTCGCGGTGATGCCTGTCGGCACGGAGGGACCCGTAACCGTTACCGCTGTCGAGGCGGAATGAGCGCTTTCAAAGCCGCTCGCGCCTACCGCGCTTACTGCATAGTAATAGGTTCCCGTAGCGGCAACCGTCTCAATATAAGGCGGCGATGTGGACGCACCTACTTTGGTATACGTCCCGGTTTGACTATCCGCGCGGTAAACGTTGTACGAACTTGCCCCGTCAACCGCGTCCCATGAGACCGTAACCTGATCGTCCGCCGCGCTCGCGGACATGTCTGTCGGCACTGCGGGACCCGTAACCGTTGCCGCTGTCGGGGCGGAACGAGCGCTTTCAAAGCCGCTCGCGCCTACCGCGCTTACTGCATAGTAATAGGTTCCCACGCTGGCGACCGTCTCGGTATATGAAGCTGTCGCGGACGCGCCTACTTTGGTATACGTCCCGGTTTGACTATCCGCGCGGTAAACGTTGTACGAACTTGCCCCGTCAACCGCGTCCCATGAGACCGTAACTTCAGTATCCACCGCGCCCGCTGATACGTTTGTCGGCGCGGGCGGAAGATTGAACTCGCCATAGGACACGCGGTAGTAATCTATATCGTTCTTATACAAGAACGCCATGACCTTTTGCGTATTCAGCGCGACAGCCGCCCCTTCCGTGTTGTTCGGCTCATACCGCGCGGTGTCAAAGAACCCGCCGAAATCTCCGTCCGCTTCTACTCCTACGCCCAGCGCATACCGCGTCTCCGTCTCTATGGTCGCCCCGGAAAACACCACCAGATAGTCCCCAGTCGTACGCCGTGGCGCAGACACCACCCCGTCCATAACCTCGGTAAATGAATACGTCTTCGCGTCCGGCGCTATGACGATGCCTGAGACAGGCTTCTCCGCTTTGATAGTGAAGTCCAGGGTCTCCTTATAAAACCGCAGAGACACCGAGTCCTCCCACGTCTTGCCTGTCCCGTCCCGTATCGTTACGTTTATCTTCTTGTACTCGTAGTCCCCCGCGACCGCAGAACACCGGACGCCTATCGGGACGTTCTTCTTAACGCCAGGTTCTATCGTGCCTAATATGCCTTGCAAGTTCCCGGTTATGGTTACGCCGCTCGGCGCGGTAATGGCATACATAGGCGCGGGGCAGTCCTCGTCCCCGGTGTTCTCAAACTCAAGGTTAAACTGATACGTCTCGTTCACGTAAAGCTCGGTCATGTCTGCGGCGGACTGCTCGGACTGTGCCGGTGTGAGCGAGGTCTTGAAGTTCACCCCGCTGGTGATGGCAACCACGCCGATGTCGTCTCCATTGCTGGTCGGGATTACCGTTACCGACGCGCCGCCTTCTAGGGTGAGTTTGTATGCGTCACCCACAATAACGCCTTCTGCGGTGAACTTCCCCTCCCCGTCGGTGACCGCGCTCAATTCGTTGGCTGTATTGACGAGATTCGCTATAGTAATGTGGATTCCGCCCAGGCCTCCGCTGATGGCGCGGCCGGATCCCGTCGCGTCCGTGTCCGTGACTATCGCGCCGGTGAAGCGGGCGGTGGCGATGCGCGACGCATACAGGTAGTACTTCCTGCTTCCGTCCGCCACTTCTATGACCCGTTCCGATTGCTTGGTCAGAGTCGCGTTCAGCGGGGTTTCCGCGTCGTTTATCTTGACCGCGCGGTCGCTTATGTACCACTTGTCGCCGGTGTCCATGCGCAGCCACTCGCCCCACAGCTCTTTCCCGTAAGTTCTGTTGCTGTTGCCGCCACCGATACCATCGCCGCCGCCGCTCGTGTCGCAACCGGCGAGCGCCAACGCCGTCAAAATGACAACTAGTGTCTTTTTCATCATTCTCTCCTTACAGGTACAGCCTGTTTAGGCAAATCTGTTTAAAAACTTCTTAATCGCCGTCAGGTGTCAGACACCGATCAGACACCCGCCGTTATTCCCAGCCGCCCGCAGAGCCGCTTGCCGCGCTGTCCAGCGTAACGCCTACACCCACGGTGGTATTGCGTATCTTAACGGGCGAACTGCCCACATAGACCGCGTTGCCATTATTGGCGGTGTTTTTCAAGGCGTTAGTGGCGTTTGACCCGTAGATAATCCCGCCTGACTGCTTGATAAACGTACCGCCATTCACAAACACCCCGCCGCCGGAGTAGGGGGAGGAGGCAGTGTTGCCGCTGATCTCGCCGCCGCTCATCGTAAACGTACCGCCATACACATACACCCCTCCGCCGTAGTAGGAGGCTCTATTGCCGGTGATTTTTGCGCCGTCTTTTAAGACGAGGTTCCCGCCTGAATTGACCATAACCAATGACGTGTTATTACTGTTGTGTCCTCTGAGGGTTACGCCGCTGTCCAATATCAGCGTTACGCCGCTGGCAACCGTGAAAAGCGACCCGTTACCCGAAAGGCTCACGATCCTCTCCTCGCTCTTCCCTTTCAGCGTTATTGTTATATTCATACCTGAATACGAGAGCGTTTGCGCCGTGATAGTTTCATTTCTTGTCAATGACAAGGTATAATGAGTTGAGTTCGCCGCGTTTGCTGCAAGCCAAGAGAGCGTCTCAGTCAGATTGGCAACGTCAATCTTCGGCGTTATAACCGCTATCTCCGCCGGGGCGGAAAGAGCGCTTTCAAAGCCGCTTGCGCTCACGGCGAGCACTTCATAGCTATAGGTTCCCATCGCGTCGACTGTCTCGGTATAAGGCGATGATGTGGATACGCCTACTTCCGTATACGCTTCCGTTTGACTGTCTGACCGGTAAACGTTATACGAGCTTGCGCCTTCAACCGCGTTCCACGAGACGGTAACCTGATCGTCCGCCGCGCTCGCGGTGACGCCTGCCGGTACTGCAGGACCGGTAACCGCTGTCTCCGCCGGCGCGGAACGAACGCTTTCAAAGCCACCCGCGTTCACTGAGCTTACTGCATAGTGGTAGGTTCCCGTAGCGGCAACCGTCTCGGTATAAGGCGGCGACGCGGACACGCCTACTTTGGCATACGCTTCCGTTTCGCTGTCTGACCGGTAAATAGTATACGAGCTTGCGCCTTCAATCGCAGTCCACGAAACCGTAACTTGAGCGTCCGCAGAATTTGCGGACACGTTTGCCGGCGTGGGCGGAAGATCGAAATCGCCATAGGATATACGGTAATAATCTACGTCGTTCTTATACAAAAACGCCATGATCTTTTGCGCGCCGAGCGAGACAGCCGCGCCTTCTGTGTTGTTCGGCTCATATCGCCCCGTATCAATAAACGCGCTGAAATCCCCGTCAGCCTCCACCCCTATGCCCAGCGCGTAACTCGTCTCGGTCTCTATGGTCGCGCCTGAAAACACCACCAGATAACTCCCGGACACGCGCCGCGGCGCGACCACAGTCCCGTCTGTAACGTTGGTGAACGAATACGTCTTGGAATCTGGCGATATGAGGATGCCGGAGACCGGCTTCTCGGCTTTGATGTTAAAGCCCATGGTCTCCTTGTAAAATCGCAGTAACACCGAATCCTCCCAGGTCTTGCCCGTCCCATCCGCTATCTTTATGTTTATCTTCTTGTATTCATGGTCGCTCGCAAGCGCAAAACACGTAACGCCTATTGGGACTTTCTTCTTCCCGCCCGGTTCAATTGTGCCTAATATGCCCTGCAACGCCCCGGTTATGCTTACGCCGTCCGGCTCGGTTATGGCATACGAGGGCGCGGGGCAATCCTTGTCCCCGGTGTTTTCAAACTCAATCTCAAACTGATGCGTCTCGTTCATGTAAAGCTCGGTTATGTCCGTGGAGGACTGCGTGGGAATGAGCGAGGTCTTGAAGTTCACTCCGCTGGTGATGGCGACGACGCCTATGTCGTCTCCGTCAATAGTGGGAATGACCGTCACCGATGTGCCGCCTTGGGGAGTGAGTTTGTATGCGTCCCCCACAATAACGCCTTCCGCGGTGAACTTCCCGTCCCCATCGGTAACCGCGCTCAATTCGTTGGCTGTATTGACGAGATTCGCTATGGTGATGTGGATTCCGCCCAGGCCTCCGCTGATGGCGCGTCCGGATCCCGCCGCGCCCGTGTCCGTGACTATCGCGCCGGTGAAGCTGGCGGTGGCGATGCGCGACGCATACAGGTAGTACTTCCTGCTTCCGTCCGCCACTTCTATGACCCGTTCCGATTGCTTGGTCAGAGTCGCGTTCATTGAGGCGTCCACGTCGTTTATCTTGAGCGCATTGTCGCTTATGTACCACTTGTCGCCGGTGTCCATGCGCAGCCACTCGCCCCACAGTTCTTTCGCGTAAGTTCTGTTGCCGCCATCGCCACCGCCGCTCGTGTCGCAACCAGCGAGCGCCAACACCGTCAAAATGACAACTAGTGTCTTTTTCATCCCTCTCTCCTTACAGGCGCAGCCTGTTTACACGCAAAGCGTGTTTAAAAACTTCTTAATCGCCGTCAGGTGTCAGACCCCGCTTTATCGGTGTCTGACACCTTCATGGGCGGCGTATGAAGGATCGCCGCTGTCCCCGTCACGACGCTTTAAAACACCTGGAGGCTGCGCTTGCGCTCAAGCGCAGCCTATTCACGCTCATCCTGTTCATCTCTCTCCTACTGCCTTGCCTTCATAGCGAGTATCAAATAATCCGCGCCGCTCTCTACTAACGGCGCGTAATCAATCTCTGTGGAATCAAAGGAGTGTCCATATCCTATCTGGATGTAGACATTCCCTCCTAATGGAATAAACGCGCATACTTCGAGTTTCAACGACTGGGTTATTGTCTTGCTTTCGGGCGTCAACCATTTGAATTGGTCGTCGAAACCAACAACTTTGTAGCAGTCTAGTTCGGCATATTCGTAGAAAAGCGCGAGGGACACGTATTTGAACAGCGTAACGCTGAGGTCTGCGTAGAAATAGGGGCCTCCAGCCGTCTCCTGTGAATAGTCTGCGGGTGGGCCCATGAGGGGTGTAATTTTCATGTTCTGACGCACACTCAGGTAGAAGATGGGGACAACGCCTCCGTTGACCGCCGCGCTGAACCACTCCGTCTGATAATTAAATCCGAGCGTGATAGTGGGTCCCACGCTGTGGGTCTTAAAGTCGTTGGAAAACGAGTTCACTGGCTCCTTGCCTTGCTCCTCTAACTTAGGGCTATTGAAAAAGCCCTTTTCGGCGAGGGTGTGATATTCGTAGTATAATCCGCCGCCAACCTTGAGTTGGACGCTCGGTCTGTTAAAAAGGGCGAACTCAAGGGGCGTCAGAAAGAGCGCAAACGTCTGGTCTTCAACAACGTTGAGGGAGTCTGCGGTTTCGTCAAACCGCTCGTTCCTCGTGGCGTTGGAAAAACGGAGGCGCACGTTTCCCGCGATCTGAGGCGTGTAGTGACAACCGAGCGACATATCAATTATGGAACCGTCTTTCAGGACTTTGGGAGACAGAGAAAAGGAGAGTCGCTCCTGAGCTTGCGCGGCAAGGGGGATGGCGAGCGTCCAAAACGCGGCGGCGAAAAGTGGTTTAATTGCGCACAGCGCCCTATTCCCAAGACGCCGGGGGGCCTTATCAATGTTGCTGTTCATAATCGTTCCTCATCCGCTATGGCGTCCGGATAGTCCATGCCGGAGCGGGGTATGAGCGGCAAACGCCTTGTTCACCTCGCCGGTGAACGGCGGCGCCGCGAGATTGTCTTTCGCCGCGACCGTTCCGGCGCGCAACGCCATAAACAGCGCCGCAAGCGCCAACTGTCTTTCCCTGTTTTTCATAAACCGTCCTCCAATAACTGAAATGATATAGCAACATCCCGCGCGCGGAAAACGCCGCGTAGTTTGCGGGAAGCGGCGCCGGACAAGCCGGACGCCGTTATGCGAATATGTTTGTTGAGTATAAATGGCGCGCAATCGCCAGTTGCAATCGCTGGTTGCAATCGCTGGTTGCGGGGGCGCTCGTTACGCCGCTTTTATAGCGCGCGTAACACGGCTTGTACAGCGCGTGGGGCGGCGGGGAGTCACACTCTATTGTGAATGTCATGCGTTCTTTTTTCATAGTACTTTCTATATACGGGAATCTCTTCTCAACGCCCGCTTCTTCAGCCATAATGAACCTCATGTTCATAATTCACGCCGTCTTCATCATTATGATGAATATCCGCATAGAAATGCTATACTATAGCAGGGCGAATTGTCAATATCTTTTTCATAGAAAACATGGGCACGAACGGCGCGAGCTTTCGCTTCGATAGCGAAGGGGGCTTCTGTCTTGTTCGTGTTTGTATGCTTCCCGCACGGGCGATGTTTGAAAGCGCTGATCCTGCGCCACGCGGTGCCAGACACTTTCGCATTTCATTTCGATTTTCAACCGATTGACAATTCGTCATGCAGACGAGTATACTTCTATACATAAGTATTGCAAGTAAGGTTTCGTATATTTTAAGGAGTCGCTGAGTCGTATGAACAAGCGGTATAGCCCCTCTGTCATAATTATTTCCACTCCTTCCCCAATTCCAAACATAGATGCATGCGCGCATGTATTAGGAGGCGTACTACTATGAGCATAAAAACTGCGGTCTGCCGCAGCTTTGATAGAGACGCTCTTATCAAAGGGATCGATCAGCCGAATGTCAAAGCCGTGATTTATTTCTTCTCGGTTGAATTTGAGCGGTTTG
>JAISCC010000064.1 GCA_031265845.1 Treponema sp. | reverse complement strand
GTGGGTGGTGGGTGCCGTTCGCGCAACCCCTCTCCCGCCCTCTGGGCCCGCGGCCGGGGGGGGGGGGGGGGCCCCCCCCCCAAGCTGCGGCGTAGCTTGAATATAGCGATAAGCGTGTTTTAGCCGTATTTTTTAATGGAGAATATTCTAACGCATGTTGGCATGATTTTTTGGGAAAGCCTTAATTTTCAGAATTTTTCGTATTTTATGCAAATCAATCATATGAAATTAATTTCTTTTTATATAAAAATTTATTTTCTCTGCATCTTTTATATGCTTTTAGTAAGCGGATGCGCTGAAAAGCAAGCTGAAGCCATTACAAGAGAGAACCTCTTCACCCTGCAAATCGGACGTCTTGAGGATCAAATCGCCTTTTACAATCAAGACGGAGACAGAGGCGTAGGCAGCAATGGACTTTGTATGAGCGAAGGCATTTTCTATATTTCCGACCCGGAGGGGCAAAAGGTGACGCGGTTCAATTCCTACGGCGACATCCTGACCATGATCTACAACGACGAGACAAACCCCCAGCCTTTGACGCTCAAACCTAAACAGGACGGTGAAAGCGTAACCCGCTGGGCTTTTACCTATCCTTTCCAAAAGCCGGGAAGAATCGCGATTGACACGCGGAAACATATTTACGTTGAAGACAATATCCCGGATGAACGGCATAGCTTTGATCCGGAGAGCAAGGCGTTGTTGGACAGTGTGGCGTTGCATTTTGACGCGGACGGCAGATTCCTTGAATATCTTGGGCAGGAAGGTGTAGGCGGGAGCCCGTTTCCACGGATAGAGGGGCTGTATACCTCCATGAACGATGATCTCGCCGTTGTGTGCAGGCTCTCTACGGGGTGGAATATCTATTGGTTTGATACGGATGGCGTTCTGCTATACCTCATAAAGATAAAAAACGGCTCTGTCCCCATTCCATCGGACCGCAAAGATGTGGTTTTTGCGTCATTGGACAGTATAGTCGCAGCCCCTGACGCCAGAAAACTATATATAAAAGTGGATTATTATCGTGATACGTTTGATGATTCCACCAATACGCGCACGGGAAGTGAAAGCGACAGTTCCGTTATCTGGGTGATGCGTGTTGAAGACGGCATTTATGAAAAAAATATCGAAACGCCGCTTTACGAGTCCGTCTATACGGAAAACAATCACAAAGTCACCATCAAAATTCCGTATACGCTTTTGGGAATCACGGCAGACGAGCAGGTGTTTTTGTATTTTCCGGAAGAAAATGGGTACGCTCTTTTAATTCTGGATACGCGGGAATCAAGTGGCGTCCAGCATCAGGGCAACATCAGAGTCGATATGGATGAATTGCAGTTCAACGCCTTTAATTTGTCACGAGAAGGCATTTTATCCGCAATGCTGATAAGCGATTGGGAAGTCAAGCTGGCGTGGTGGAGAACGGATAAATTTTTTGGAGATGAGTAACAAGAAATTGGTTTCCGCTAAAGCGGCGGCTCAACTTGATAAAGAAGCCTCCACATCGTGGGGCTTGAACGTTTTCGCGCTTGTTGAAGCGGTCGGACGTACCGGCGCATCTCGCCTTGTCCACGCTTTTCCGGCGTTGTTTCAGAAGAAACCCAAAATCGCCGTTTTTGCCGGTTCTGGAAACAACGGCGCGGACGCCATGTCGATGGTGAGGTCGCTCATCTTGCGGGGCAAGGTGAAGGATGCGCTTCTGATCCTTAAAAAGACGCCGGATGTTTCTGGTCCGCAAACGCCCCATTCGCAAGCTTTCCTATCCCTTGCTAAAATGAATGTTCCCTTTTTGGTGTGGGACAGCGCTCTACCCTCTTCTCAATTTTCTAAATATAAAGAAAAGAGAGAGAAACTTGAAACTTTCGACATCATCCTTGATGGAATAACTGGCGCCGGTTTGGAAGGAGAGATAAAAAACCAAGCTGCGGAAATGGTTCATGTTATCAACGAAGCGCAACGTGCAAGAAAAATATCCGTTGATATGCCTTCGGGCAATTTTGACGGCTGGAATAACACCATGCCCATCGTCAAGGCTGACGCAACGCTTGCCATAGAACCGCTGAAACTATGCCTTTACACGCCCGCAGCCCGCCCGTTTGCGGGCAAGATCATCAGCGTTGATGGAATTTTTCCTCAGGCGCTTATAGACGCTTACGCGGAAGCGGAACTGCTTGATTGGAAGACGGAGAAACGAGAAATTCCGGTGATACAACCGAACGCTTACAAATACAGCCGCGGCGTTGTTGAAATACACGCAGGCTCAATAGGCGCAACCGGCGCCGCCCGCATTGCGGCGCGGGGCGCGGAGGCTTCCGGCGCCGGTCTCGTCCGCTTGCTGGTTGACGAGGACATTTACCCTATTGTGGCGTCTTCGTCAGGAGGCGTCATGGTTGCGCCGGACATTCCTTCCGTTGAAACGCGCTTCTCTCCCGATGCGGCGCTTTTGGGTCCGGGTTGGGGCAGGGACCCAACCCGGCTTCCGGCGTTGCGCAAGGCGATTGAACAACAGGACGTTCCGCTCATATTAGACGCTGACGCCATTTGCCTCGCAAAAGATGTGGCGTATAACGGAAAAACCATTCTCACGCCCCACGCGGGAGAATTTTCCGCCTTTTCAGGGGCGCCGAAAGATGAAATCCTCGCTAATCCGATTCCTATTCTTAAAAAGACGGCGCATGAGAAAAAAGCGGTCATTCTCTTCAAAAGCCATGTCATGATTATTGCGGATGAAGACGGCAGAGTCGGCGTTGTCGACGGCATGACGCCTGTACTTGGATCAGGCGGTTCAGGCGACCTCCTCGCCGGTTTGTGCGCCGGCATCGCGGGGCGTATGCACAAAACCGATAACGGCGGCGGCGCGTTTGACGCCTATACGTGCGCTTGCGTTGCGGCGACTCTCTTGATCGCAGCCGCCAAGAACGCCTGCGGCTTTGCCGATCCATTCGTCATAGCGGACAACGCCGCGCAATTAGCCGCAGACGCTTGGCTTGGACAATAGCAGCCGCGACTCCGCGTTTCACCCGTTTCTTCTTCGTAAATTCCTGAAAAAGAGCCGTATGGTGTCCAGAATCCGCGTCCAAAAGCCGCCGCGCTCAATATCTTCCGCAACAAAAAGGGGGATGCGCCTGAGTTCTCCGATGCTGTCATACAAAACAAGCTCCCCTACCCTATCGCCTTTTGTGCACGGCGCGACAATGACATCCTGCAGCTCCGTTTTAAAGCGCAATTCGTTTCCTCGTTCGATCCGTACGGTAAATGGCAATGATTCTTCTATGGCGAGGGAGGCGTATCGCTGTTTTGACTTCCACACCCTGATAGGTGGAAGTTCTTCTACAACTGGATGCAGGGTCTTGTAATGAGAAAAACCCCACTCAAGAAGGTTTCTGCCGTCAGCGTCGCGCACCCTGTCGCCTCCGGCAGACGCCGGAGCGCCGAGGATGACGGCGATGAGGCGGGTTTCGCCTTGCTTGGCGGTAAGGGCTATATTGTAACCGGATTCGTCTATGTAGCCGGTTTTCAGTCCGTCAACGCCAAGAAAACCAAGCAGAGGGTTGCGGTTTTTCTGTGCGATTGGTTTCACTTTCGCACGATAAACTGCCGGGACATTTTCAGGCTTTGGATAGGCGAATTCGCCGACAGAATGGAACATTTTGAGCGTTTCAGGGTGCGTTTTGATGTAAAACCTGCAAAAGATGGCGTAATCATACGCCGTTGTCATGTTATATTCGGAAATGCCGGACGGCTCGACAAACACCGTATGAGAGAGTCCGAGCGCCTCGGCTTCTCTGCTCATTCGCTCCGCAAATTCGTCTACGGACGGCGCGAATCTCAGGGCCACCGCAACTGCCGCGTCGTTGCCGGAGGAGATGGCAAGCCCTAAAAGCAATTCTTTCAACGTGACGCTCTGCCCGTCCGCCAGGAACATGAGGCTTGAACGAGGCGGCTGATTGACAGCCCAGCTTTCTTTTGGAGGACTCATCACATCGTCAAGGCGTGCGGCGCCGTTTGCGACATCAGACAACGCGATATGTATGGTCATAAGTTTTGTGAGAGACGCCGGCGGTATTGAGAGGTCTTTATTTTTGGTGAAAAGCAAAGCGCCGGTTTCCGCGTCCATAAGTACGGCGGCTTGGGATTGAATAGAGACCGTTTCAGCCGAAAATCCTTTCGTACAGACCAATAAAAAAACAATTAGACAAAATGGAGATAAAAATAGAGATAATAAAAATTTCCGCATATATATTCCGAAGCTTTTTCAAAAGTTTTCGAGAGTCTTGAGAAAATGGAGCAAGCCCGCTCTTCCTCAAGTCTATTCCAAAACGCACGCCAAAGCGGCAATGTTTGGAACAGGCTCTATTATTGTTATAAAATATACTGTAAAATCCGTAAATAAGAAAGAGGCGTTGAGGGAAAAAATGAAAATTTTTCAAGACTTTGACAACGGCGTTGAAAAAACGAAACGAAAACTATTCTCAGGCAAACAGGCGCTTGTTATAGGCGGAACGGGCGGCATCGGAAAAGAGACCGCGCTTCTGTTAGCCGGGGCAGGCGCCCGCATTACGTTGCACGGCGGCTCCTCACAGGAACGTCTTGCATTGACCATGAAAGCCATCCAGGAACGGGGAGGCGAAGCCGACGGCTTTCTCTGCCGGATTGACGGCGTAGAAGCGATTGACCGCATATTCTCCGAATATTCCGTATGCGCCGCCCGCGCCGCATACATTTCCCGCCACGAGCGCTTTATAAGCGGAGGTTCTTATTCTCCGGATATTCTTGTGTATGCATACGGGCCCTTCAAACGCGCCGCGCTTAACGAAACAAATGCCGCTGATTGGCAGTTTTTGACCCAGCAGAATCTCACCCTCCCGGGGTGCGCTGTTTCCCACGTACTGCCGTCTATGCTTGAGCGAAAATGGGGACGCATCCTGCTTTTCGGCGGCGCCAACACCGACGCCCTACGGGGATTTGTCACCACCACCGCCTATTCAGCGGCAAAAACCGGACTCGGAGTTTTGGCAAAATCGGTTGCAAAAGCCGCGAGCCACGTGGGCGTCACCTGTAATGTCATTTGCCCGGGGCTTACGGACACCGAGTACGCCGATGAAACGGCTCGCGCCTACAACCGCGCCAAAAGCCCGTCCGGAAAAGCGCTGTCCCCAAAAATGGTGGCTTTAACCGCGATGTACGTATTGGCGAACCGGTCCATAAACGGCGCCATTATACCGGTCGATGAAGGCGTCGTTGTGTAGGCGCAACCCGCACACAGCGGGACTGGCGGACTGGCAGGCTTAAAACAAGCCGCCCCTTGGGTCGCCTTTTAGCGCTAAAAACCGCGTAACCTCGTCCAAACCCGGCATCGCCGGAATTCCACCGCGCTTCTGTACGCAGAGCGCCGCCGCCGCGTTTGCAAAGATGATAAAATCCGTGAGAGATCGGGAGGCTACATCTTTCAATGCGCTTCGGGTAAGACCCCGTTCCACTATTTTGAATAGAAAGCCACCCCAAAAAGCGTCGCCCGCGCCGGTGGCGTCAACTGCCGGCACATGCCACGCCGGAACAGTCGCCGAGTCGTTTGCCGTATATGCCGCCGCGCCCCTATCGCCCAGCGTTACCGCCACACAAGAACACCCCTGCTCCAGCAACTTTTTCGCGCCTTTTTCGCAACATGTCTCGCCGGTCAGCAAGGGGACTTCTTCTTCGCTGAGCTTGATGACATCCGCGTACGCCGCCGCGTTGCGCATCATCTGAACCGCTTCGTCCACGCTGCGCCAAAGCTGGGCGCGGTAATTGGGGTCGTACGAGACAATCGCGCCGGAACGGCGGGCAAGGGACGCCGCCTCCAGCGCAGCCTGCCGCGCCGGTTCTTCGGTTAGGGACAGGGAGCCAAAATGAAAAATTCCGCACCGCTCAATGATGCTGCGTGGCAGTTCTTCCGTACGCAGGCGCGTGTCCGCGCCGGGCTTGCGGGCGAAAGAAAAACTGCGCTCCCCGGCGGCGTTCAGACTGACAAAGGCAAGCGTCGTAAAGGCATCCTCGTCAACGATAACGCCCGATGTGTCAATATGTTTGCCACGCAAGGTTTCTCTCAGAAAGTCTCCATGCATATCCGCGCCCACTTTGCCGACAAAGGCGGCGCGACAGCCAAAATTCGCAAGCGCGGTCAGCACATTCGCTGGAGCGCCGCCCGGATTCTGCTCAAAAAGCCTCATTCCGTCTTGGCTTGCGCCCGCATACGTGAAGTCGATCAACAATTCGCCCAGCGCGACAACGTCAAACATGCCTCTCATCCCAACAGATCATCGCGCGCGGTAGGTCGCAACAAGCGCGACGCGGAAAAAATCCCACCGGCGGCTGTAATCGCTTGCAAGCGGGTGCAACAGCTTGTTCTTCCATTGTCCGAGAGCCATGAGGCTGACGTTTCCCGGCAATTTGAAGCCAGCGGCAAGCGACACGGTTGTTTCCGGCCCGCGATTTGTCAGGCTTTCGCCCGTATAAGGGTTGTAAAACGGCTCCTTCAGTTCAAACATCACTCCCGCCAAATTAATAAAGAGCGGCATTTGATACCCCAGCAAAGCGGAAAAATAGTAAGAAAAAGCGTTTTGATTCACGCCGTCGTCATTTTCATAGTACCACGACTCATGCCCTTGCGCTCCGGTGTAATTCTGGAAGCTGATTTCATTGTAAACTTGCATCACAACGTGGAGCCAGTCGCCGGGAAAAAGAGCGGCAAGATCGAACTGAAAGGTTGTTCCCGCGTGGGCGTTCCACACGACGCCGTCCAAACCGGCGCCATCCACCCATTCAGGCGGATCTTTATTCGAATCGGCGCGGTATACGCCCATGCCTTTCATGGGAGCGCCGAACAGCGGATAATTCCAGCCGCTTCCCAGTTTCGCGCCGAGCGACGCCGTAAAAAACGCGATGGGCGTCCACACCGCGTCGGCGAGGATGTTGCACGAAATCGGCGACACATTCGCGCCGACTTTCAGGTTGATGTTGTTCCCTGATACAAGTGGACCCTCTCCCTGTAAAAAAGGAAACACAAACGTCTGCGCGACTGCGGCTTGCGCTTCCGGCAGAGACGAGACAGTCAGCGACAGATCGGTATGCGCTTCCACCAGCGAATCTTCAGCCCACACCGGCAGGGCGAGCGCGAAACACATAACAATGATTTTTTTCATTCTGTTTGCTGTGGATTTTTCATTCCGCCGTGCAGGGCGCATTTTGTGGACGTATAAACCCACTCCTCCTTTGATGCGTTAAACCCGCATAATCAATCATTGTAAATAGTATACCGCGTTTTCCGCAAAATGTGTAGCGATTTGGAGCGAAAACGTCCCGCAAGCGGCATCCAAGATCGAATGCTTCCAAAAAAAACGTTTCCCAAGTTGAAACATATCCGCCACAGTCGTGTGGCAGTCCGCTTTTCTTCAAGTCTTTTTTAAAAGCTTTTTGGAGAAGGTTTTTGTAGCTATTGGGAGAAAGAGCGATTCGACGCATGAGGCTCCCACTCCCAACGCGCTTACAACAGTCAATGTTCTTACCATGCCGCCGCCCGCAACCGGCAAGAATAGGAACGGCAGTACGCCCGCAATTGTGGCGCTGGTTGTGGAAAAGAGCGCGCACCGTTCTATGTCCACGAATCTCGTCCAGAATCAACACTGCGGCGTTTACCGCGATGAAGGATGCGGCGAGTCCGGCGCTAAAAAAAGCCCGCCATGGTAAGAACAAGCGTCGGAACCATGCCTTCTGTCGCCGCATACAACGCCTGCGCCATGCCGAATTTGGACACTCCAATACTGGCGGCCGCTTTACGGTTCGGCGTGACGCGTATTTCCGGTCTCGTATAGGACTAGACCTTGAAGCGGGAGACGGCTTCCACCAACTCTTCGATGTTCTCTTTGTTTTGAAAGCCGATCTCGTTCACCTGACCCACCGCGCTGTTGATTTGCTCCGCGCCGACAGCCATCTCGCTCATGCCGTCCGTTATCTCCACCGTCTCGGCTTTCAGCGCCTCGCTTTCTTTGATGACCTT
>JAISCC010000133.1 GCA_031265845.1 Treponema sp. | reverse complement strand
CCCGCCCCCCCCCCCCCCCCCCCCCCCCCCCCCCCCCCCCCCCCCCCCCCGCCCCCCGCCCCCCACAACCCCCCCGTGGGGGCGGTGCGCGGTTACCGGGTTTGACGACATTTCGCTTGCCCGCATGGATGCGGCGGCGCTTACCACAGTGCATCAACCTCTGCATGAAATGGGGCGGGAGGCGGTGCGGATGGTCAAAAATGTCATCGAAAAAAAAGATATCAAGCCTCTTGTCACTATAGAATCCGAAGTGAAAATACGCAATTCCTGCGGTTGCGCCGGGTATGTCGATGACAAACAGTACGGAACATCGCTTTCCGAAATGCGGAACAACTTTATGTATTTGGAAAATTACATGCAGAACGTGAGTTATTTAGGGCAAAGGCTCATCACTGCGGGATCCATAAGCGAGATCATTCCCAATCTGCAATATTTTTTAACCAGCGTAAATGTTTCTGTGTTTTATCTTTTTCTGTATCCTGAATTTATTCCCAACCCCGGCGACAGCGGGCTGTTGCTGTATCAACGCGCGCGCGCCATTGACACGTTTTATGAAAAGGCGGCGAATGTCAAATTTTACGATTTTTTTCATACCGTCGTTCCGGATGCCGCCGCTGACGAACCGCCTCATGCATGGTGCCTCTATCATCTGCGCTCGGGCGCCGAATACCTTGGACTCATCGTGTACGAAGCGTCGGATGTCATGCATCCGCTTATGTGCAGCGCGGCTTTGTTCATCGCAAATTCGGTTAAACGGCTTAAAAATCTTGAATATGAGGAAGAGTACACCCGGCAGCTTGAACAAGAAGTGGCGCTTCGCACTCAGGACATTGTGGCGGCAAACAAAAAACTTGAGGAAGAGGTGAAACGCCGCGTCGCTGTAGAAGCCGAGGTGCTGCGTATCAGCGAAATGGAACGCCTGCGCTTCAGCCTTGACCTGCATGACGACATCTGCCAGCGGCTTGCGGGCATTTCCATGCTGTGCCGGAGCCTTGCCAGAGGAGTGAGTCCCAAAACCCTTCTGCCCGATCTGTCTGAAATGATAGACGAAACCCTTGTGCGGACGCGGCGTTACGCGCACGAATCCTTTCCGGTTGAGCTTGATTCCCTGGGACTAAACGACGCTTTGGGGGCGCTTTGCAACAGCTTCAACAAGCAAGAGGGAGGTGAATGCGTCTATTCGTGGCGGGGACCAACCGCCTCGCCGCTTAACCACGCCCAGGACATCAACGTATACCGCATCATTCAGGAAGCCCTTGCCAACGTTACAAAACATGCGAACGCTTCGGTTGTTGAAGTCGCCTTGATCAACGAAGAGGAGCGGCTGACCATTGCCATAAAAGACAACGGCAAAGGCGATCCCCGCCTCAACTGCGGACAGCCGCCCCAACCAGCCCAGAAAAAGCGGCGCGAAGGGCTTGGGTTGCGATCCATGCAGTACCGCGCCCATCAATTAAACGCGGCGTATATGATTACGTCTTCGGAGCGCCAGGGAACGCTGATTGAAATACGGATACCGTTTTATACGGAGGATGTCAAAAGCTGACATTAACGCGGACCAGTCCCGCGACACAAGGTGGCGCTCCAGGGCGGCGGTTTTGTGGGAAAAACGCGAAAATATCTAAATATAGTATAAATTTCTTGACGTGGCGCATAAAAGGTTTTATACTATATTTAATGATAACGAGTCAAAAAATCACCAGTTATTATAACAGGTTTAAAAACATTGAAGTTACTTTCACAAAGGATCTTCTTCAGGTTACTGGTCTTATCATGCAGGAAGTGTACCTGAAATGCGGGAGTGATGTCTGTCCTTGTATTATCTATTCGTCTTCTTTTGAACATGCAAAAATAGTGGCGAGCATTAAAGCCGAGCTTCTTAAAAAATTGGAAGAGGCGAACAATTCGGTGAGTCTGAGATGGTGTTTCAAGAATCCTGATGGTGGAAATCCAGCCGCCTTTTTCATATCGGCGCGCTCGGTCGGATTTTCCCCCTACGGCAAGTCGGGAGATGTGGCTTTGTTTACCCTTCAGTTCACCCAGAGACCGCCGGATCATCTCATTGAAATTATGGGAAGGATTATGGACGCCAACCTCAATTTCGCCAAACGGAAAGATGAGCGCATCCTTATCACCCCAGACAGCCAGAGAAAACTGAACGTGCTTGCAAAAGAAACCACCGTTTTTATTGAAAAGGTGCCGAGGCATTGCATCTTGCGGGATCTTTCTTTCTCTGGAGCAAAAATTATCATGATGGGCATCGCCAAATTCCTTATGAACAAATTCATCGCCTTACGGATTGATTTTGACGAGCCAAGGGAAAGTTTCCTGATAAAAGGGCAATTCATACGGTCGGAACTGGTGGAAGGCAGAAAAGATCTGGTCGCTCTTGCCATACAATTTGAAGAAAAGGGAATCCCCATAGGCTATAAAATGCGGATCAACGACTACGTGAGCCAGGTTCGCCTTGAAATAATGCCCGAATAAAATGCAACAAACTCCTAAAAACCGCATCGTATTCATACAAGCGTCCGATATTCTGTCGAATTCTTCCCGCCGTGAGTACGTACTAGACACGGCTATACCAGTGCCGGTGGAGTTGCGGGACGGTGAGGAAATGCCTGTTAGCGCAGGCATTTCCGAAGAAATGATGCTTTCCGGCATGTTGCGCCTGCTTGCCGTAGAGCCTGATCATCAGAACGCGGCGTACTACCGCTATTGCGTCCTTTCCGCCAGACCCAACATCCTTGATGAATTGACCTATGCGGCGATGATGAAGGCTGAGAATGAGGATTTTAGTCTGGCAATTGAAATTCTTGACGCCCTTAAAGGACTTTTCCCCTATTCATCCGAGCTTCTTGCATGCAAAAACGCCGTTCTCAAAAAAAAGAAAGCGGCTCTGAAAATCGTTTCGGAAGCGCCGGCGCTTCCGAAACGATTTGACACTGACGCGCTTTTTGTCCAGGCGTACCACAATATAAACAATGGAGACATTGAAGAGGGCTTGACCAATATCCACGCCTTCCTTGAAAAAAATCCCCATGTATGGAACGCATGGTTCCTTTTAGGCTGGGGGTTGCGTAAGGCGGCGCGGTACGAGGAGGCCGAGTCCGTATTCCGTACGGCAATGGAAAAGGGCGGCGCAAACATTGACACCCGTAATGAGCTTGCCATTTGTCTCATGGAAAAGGGCGACTTGAAAGGAGCGCGCAAAGAGCTTGAAGCCGCGCTTCACACCGAACCGGAAAACGTCAAGGTCATCTCGAATCTCGGCGTACTCGCTCTTAAAATGGGTGATGAAACCCAGGCGTCCGGATTTTTCCGCGCCGCTCTGGAAATCGATCCAAACGACGCGATAGCGAAAGCCGCTCTGGATGGAATAGCGCAGCCTGTTGAAGCCGGGGAAAAACGCGGACCATGACAAACGGGCTTTTGAAAGAAGGCTTGTTCCTGCTGCGGGAAAACGGCGTGGAAATTCCCGGCGAAGATATCAACCGCATCCTTGACATATTGGAACGGTACATCGCCGAAATAGAACTGTTCAATCCCGCGTATAAATTGGTTGGCGCCAATAACCGGAAAGAACTTGTCGTCAGACATATACTCGATTCGTTGAGCGGACTTGGCGTCATAAACCGGTTCGCATGTTCATGCGCCGCGTCTTTACGCGCCGGAATGGATGTCGCCATCGCGGACGCAGGCTCCGGCGCGGGATTGCCCGGCATTCCCCTTGCCATAAGCATGCCCCGCTGTCATTTCACCTTGATCGAACGCATGGGACGCCGCGTCGGCTTTTTGAATAATACGCTTGCGGCGCTCGGACTCCAAAACGCGACCGTTGAGGAAAAAGAAATCGAAAAAGCCGCGCCCAACCGGTTCAACATCATCACATTTCGGGCTTTTAAACCGCTTGACAAGAAGACGCTCCAGAGCCTCTTCCGCCTCCTCACGCAGGACGGCGTTTTGGCAGCCTATAAAGGCAGAAAAGACGCGATTGAAAAGGAATTCGCACTATTGAAGGCGTCGTCTGCCGTTGCGGATTGGGAGATGATCCGCGTATCCACGCCGTTTCTGGAAGAAGAGCGGCATATTGTGGTCATACCACGCGCCCCGCCCTTTGTAAACAAGGGAGCCTCCGCCTGTGGACAACATGTGGATGCATAAGGGAAAAAAAGGGGAAAAGGCGAACGCGCCGTCGCATAACCGCTATAAAAGTATAATATACATATAATTATGTCAAATGCGCTAAATAATTATATGTATAGAAAGAAGTTAGAAAAGCATGTCAACGCCTGTTCCAGCGCGTTGTCCACAACCTCCTGCAAACGGGCTTGCATTGTCAAGAAACAACCTGTGGACAACGTGTGAAATCTTGTGCAAGGCGGCGTAAATTCTTATTTTCACACGTACGAGCTACAATTCTTCAAAATCGCCGTCAACATCCAGCATGTCGGGAATTATGTAGGCTATGCCGCCGGTCTTTTTCACCCGCATCTCAACGTGTCCCTTGGAAACCATAGCGTCAAGTTCCTTTTTAGCCTGATCCAGAGATATGCCCGCAGACAAAGCCACATCGCTTGGAGACAGAATGCCGTGGTTCTGTTTTGCAACCTGCAGGATAGCGTGTTCAATGCCATTCGCCCGTCTAGAGCCATTGGAGGAGGACTTCGCGCCCAAGACGCCGTCTACAAACCCACCTGCATAGGCCGCCTCGCGATGCCTGTCGTTTACAAAACGGCTGCCTAAACGCCTCCCCTCTTCATACGCGTCCAGAGGAGCGCCGTTCCTGTAGCCATCCAGCAAAGCCCGTTCCAAGTTAGCCTTCCGCACTTGTCCGCTTAATGTAAAAAAATCGTAAATGGAGCCTACCATACACAGCCCGCCGGTGAACATCCACAAGAGACCGCTGGGTATCTTTCCCAAATAAAAACGGTGTAATCCCAACGCGCCGCAACCTGAAATCAGCCATAAAAGGTATGCGATGCCCACACTGTACATAACAGCCCCCTCCGAAAAAAATCTTTTAAGAGTCTGTTCCAAAACACGCCACATGGGGCGTCCGGAGAGACCGGGTCCTGGAACCAGTTATTATAATAAACAAATAGCAAGAGAAAGTCAATATCACCCCTTCACTTTTCCTCAATTTGCCGTTATGCTAATGAATGTGCATGCACGATGTCTCTTTTTGTCATTAACGCTCTTGTTTCCGCTTTCAGCCTACACACAGGAACACGCGGTTTACTCGCTGGAAGCGGCGCGGTACCGTGCGCTCGCGCAACAATTGACCGAAAGGCATATCCCCTTTGAGGAGCGGGAGCTTTTCTCCAAATACGGCGGATTCGGCTCGTCAATATATATTTTTATACCCGCCGCATCCCAAAATCCGCCGGAAACCACGTTTGCGCTCGCAGTTCCACTTGCCGGAACCGGCGGCTTCGCTTTTGAAGCCGCGCTTGATTTTGCCGAAGCCGCGTACGCAAACGCCCGAAGACTGCCGATTGATGTCAGGATAGCGTTTCTGGGAGACGAGGCGTCTTCCCTGCCTTCTGACATGCGGGAAAACGCCCACATCGGTCTACAGGACCTGTACGATCTGCTTCCTTACCCTGAACAAACGGCGCTTTGGTACCTTTATATGGAAAACAAACCGCAAAAATTGAACTTTGTACAGGGGGCGTCCGGCGTTGTCACTCCGCTTCAAATGCTTCAAAATCTGCCGACGCTGTGCCAGCAATACGGCGTCCCCTATGTCTTTCCCATGACTAACAACGAACTCTTTCACTTGAAACTGGTTGACGGTCCGGATGTTTATGCGTTTTCCAAAGCGCGGGGGATCAACGCCCTTGTCATTACGGACGCGAAAGACCCGTACAAGGGGTACTCCGTCGGGGCGTTAAGCGGAGCGCCTATGGATATGCCTGACGCGTCCGTTTTCGCCGATATGCTTCTTGAGTACACGTCTCAACTCGATCTTTCCTCCGATCCGGACACCCACTACATGATGATCTCCAATACAGATGGAAAGATACGTTTCATTTCCGGAATTGTCTTTATCATAGTCCTGATCGCAGGCGTGGTGCTTCTTACGGCGTTTTTTCTGGCGTTGACCATAGCGTACAGGCGGTTGATGACGACACGATGGCACATTTTTTTTTGTTATTTCTGGATTATCCCGCTTCATCTCGCGTTGCTGGCGCTTGCGTTTGGAATGACGCATCTGTTTCTCTTCGCAATGGTGAAAAACCTTTCGCTCAATATCATGACGGCACTTCTTTTCCTCACGGCTGGAATGCTCCTATACACGCTGTTTTTTCTTATTTTTGACGACATCGCCATACCGGGAAAACCGCGCTTTTACGGGTATGCGGCGATAATCGCAGGGTTGCTGGACACGCTCATCCTGATGTCCTTCAACACCGTCATGATGCCGCTCTGTACCGGCGCGTTTGCATTCATCCTGATTGGGGCGCTGTGGAAAAATCCGATCATCTGCTATCTTGCGGGCGTCATGGCGCCGCTTCAAGCCTTTGGTTTCTTTTACAACCTGCTTAAAAGCGGCGGCGGGCGCTTTTTGGAACTCGTCATGGATAAAAACATCGTGAATGTTCTGATAATTTCCATTCTCTTCCTTCCGTCCTTGTTCGTATTTCGCCGAGGGCAGGCACTCCTGAAAAAGAGACGTACGCCGGTTAGGCACCGGAAAACCGACGTGTTCAACAGATCGCAAAAACCGGCGGGGTTTTTTATATACGCCGCCGTACTTATCATACTGCTCACTGGCGTCATACAGTTTCTGGCGTTTTACGCGCAAGCGCCCGCGCATTCCGCCACAAGCGCACCGGTGCGGCGCGTCATGGAGGAAAATGGCGGTACGGACGAGCCGTTCAAGATTCACAGCCGGGAACGCCTCTTTTTGGCGCGCCGCATACTTGATGTGCGCATTGAGACCACGCGGCGCCCCATACGTTTCGACATGGCGTTGCAGGGCGACGGCGATATCGCCCTGTTCATCTATTCGGCTGTGTTTGAAAACAAATTCATGCCCTACCGGCAGGATGAAGAGCGGCAAAACAGGCTGCATTTCATACTCGGCGAAAATCCACCCGATCCTTTCTCCTTTACACTGGTAATTCCGGCGGATTTTTCGGGAGCGCTAAACATCAAGGCGCTGTACAATTTCTATGACGCGGCTGTCGACAACCAAGTCGAGTCTGAAACCGAAGATTATATTCTCGCCATATCAAAAAGCGTAGGTATTGCAAATAATACTCGTTGACAAAAAAGAGCAAATGTTCTTATACTGTTAATAAGAGGAAATAATGGCTGATTTACAACTTGCATTTGTTACTTTCAAGCAAAATGCATATATTGTAGTTGAAGGGCATACCCAAATAGTGGATCGTTTTTTTATCATTAGAACAGGAAAGGTGCGTATATCTAAAAGCGCTCAGATTGTTGAGGAAGAAGGCGGCAATATTCTTGGACCGGGAGATTTTTTTTCAGTTGTGTCCACCATGTCGAGTCATCATCAAATAGAGACCGCCCAGGCGATTACCGATGTTACGCTTATCTCGGTTCACAAAGAGCAGTACAGCCAGCTTATCAAGAACAATGCGCCGGTCGCCATGAAGATCATCATGCAATTCTCCAAGCGTATGCGCTACCTGGATACGGCGCTTGCCCGGATAACGCTGAAAAGCGCGGCTACGGAAGAACCCGCCCATCTCTTCAACATCGCCCGGTATTACATAGAGATAAAGCAGTACGAGCAGGCGTATTACGCCTATCATCAATATATCAAATACTGCCCCAACGGGCCGGAGGTCGACCTGTCGCGGGATATTATGGCAAGAATCGCTCGATACGTACATGGCGTTCGATTTGACTATAAACCGGATGAATTTGTCAGAGTCTATCCTAAAAACACCATGCTTTTCTGTGAAAATGAACCGGGAGACGAGCTTTTCATCATACAAAAAGGCTCTGTGAAGATCACAAAAATACAGGAAAACAAAGAAGTCCTCCTTGCCGTACTCAAAATAGGGGATATTTTTGGAGAAATGGCGTTGCTTGAATCGAAACCCCGGTCAGCAAGCGCCATCGCCTATGAGGATTGCACCGTTATGGTGGTAAACAGAGCCAACTTTCAACAGATGGTTTCTTCCCAACCGCAGATGATAGCTCGTCTCACCACCCTTTTAGCGGAACGCATTTGGCTTATCTACAAACAACTCTCGAACACCGTCATTAAAGACCTCTTGGGACGCGCCTACGACATGCTCCTGATGCAACTTGAGAGAAACCACATCAATGTAAACAGCAATCAGGCGTATCTCTTTGATTTTGGTCCTAAGGAACTCGCAACCATGCTGGGGCTGCCTCAATCGGAAGGCTCCCCAATCGCATCCGGACTTCTTGAAAATAAGAGCATTCAGATGCTACAGGATAAAATTTTTGTGCAGAATATTTCGGAAATTCTCAAAGAAGTCGAGATGTCCAAACGTTTGCAGGCGCGTGAAGACTTTTTGCGATCCAGAGTGTAGTCCGCGCGCCGTTAGGAGTTGTTATGCGTACATTTTTTGCGCTAGTTTGTTTGTCATTGGCTTTATCCGCGTACGGACAGAATGATCCCCAAGACGCGACTGGCGCCAGCGCTCCCGGCGCGGAGAGCGTCCAAAACGGCGGAGAGTCGCTTCCCACATCGTACCGCGAAATTTCGCTCGGCATGAGCCTCGACGATTTGAGAGCGGCCCTGTCTAAAGACGCTCTTTTCGGCTATCGCGGCGATGAAGACGTTTCTTTTATACCTTCGCGGGAAGAAACGTATCTGGAAACCGTTGGCGCGTCTTTCATCAGGCGGGCGTTGTTTCAAACAAAGACGGACAAGGTGTATGCGATGACCTTTACGCTCAACGCCTCGCTTGTGGATTATTACTCCGTTTTTACCACGCTGGTCAAAAAATATGGCGAACCCTCATACCTTGATCCGGGACAGGCTGTATGGGAAGACGAGAATACACGGCTTTCCATTGAGCGTCCCCTTACCCTAAAATACATTGATAAAGCGATTTTCACTTCGATTGTCGATGAATCCGTCGCGAGAAAAAATCATGAAATACAGTTGAGAGAGGAATTTTTAAGTGATTTTTAACAAGAAAACGTTTTTTTTGCGCGTGGGATTGTCCTTTGCGTCGCTTGCGGCGCTTTTTTTCCTGTTGTCATGTTTTTCATCAAAGCCTTTTAAGACAGCGCGGCTTTCCATTGCAACATCAGCCGGAAAAACTGTGGACATATCAGTGGAAATCGCCGCGACAGAAGAAGAGCGAGGGCAAGGTCTCATGTTCAGAAAAAAAATCGAAGATGGCAAGGGCATGATTTTCCTCTTTGAAAAAGACCAAATCATGTCGTTTTGGATGAAAAACACGCTTGTCCCCCTGTCGATTGCTTTTATTTTGTCTGACGGACGCATCGCGGAGATCCGCGACATGGAGCCGCAGAGCTTGGCCGCCGTCAATTCCGAACGCTCATGCCGTTACGCGCTGGAAACGCCGCAAGGCTGGTTCGCCAGGTCCGGCGTCGGCGTCGGCGACAAGCTCTCCGTTGAGAGTCTCTCTCCAGAAAATCTGGCGCAATGACCGGATGCTGATCAGAGCTTGACCGGAGGCGGCATGTTTATCGGATTGACGAAGCGTGTACAACAAATCATAGCGATAGACGCGCAGGACGAGGCGCGGACTTGCAATGTTGACGAGGTGTTGCCCGAACACATCGTCATCGCCATTCTGAAAGGCGGAAATGGACGAGCCTGCAAGGCGCTCGCTTTTCTAAGAATAGATTTAAACGACTTTCACCGGTATATTGACAATACCCTCCTGCATATCGGCGGAACCATACTTGCCGGTGAAATTCCTCTTTCCCAACGGACGAAATATATGCTGGAAGCCGCTGCGGATGAAGCCCGTATAATGGAAAACGATCTGCTTGGCACCGAACATCTCCTGCTTGCGGCTATGCGAGAGCCGGGCGTCATACAAGCCTACCTTCTGCACAAGCAAATAGACATAGACCTCGTTCGCATAACTATTCAGGCGGGAATGCCGTTTTCACAGGGCGCCTACGAAGATGATCAGGAAAACCGTGACAGCAACAAAAGAGCCAAATCCCGCATCAGGGTGAGACCCGCCGTCTATCCGCAACTTACGCCAATGCTGGATGGATTTTCCCGCGATCTCACCGCCCTTGCCCGGGACGGCAAACTTGAGCCTGTCATAGGGCGGGAAAAAGAAATCCTGCGCGTGATGCGCATTCTCATCCGTAAAACCAAGAACAATCCGGTGTTGGTTGGTGAGCCGGGCGTTGGGAAGACCGCCATCGTGGAAGGGCTTGCGCAGATGCTTGTCTCCAGCAATGCGCCTGATGTCCTTGAAAGCAACCGCATCGTTTCGCTTGACATGGGCGCTTTGATCGCCGGCACCAAGTACCGGGGGGATTTTGAAGAGCGCCTCAAGAAAATCATTGAGGAACTCAAACAGGCCGCAAACATCATTCTGTTTATTGATGAAATTCACACGGTTATTGGAGCGGGAAACCCTGAGGGCGCAAACGATGCGGCGAACATGCTCAAGCCCGGATTGGCGCGGGGCGAATTCCGGTGCATAGGCGCAACCACATCAGCCGAATACCGCAAATACTTTGAAAAAGACGCCGCGTTGGAACGCCGCTTCCAAGCCGTAACGGTAAACGAACCTGATGTTGAGGAAACCATAGCCATTCTCACCGGCATAAAACCGTCTTACGAAGCGTTTCACCGCGTACATTATACGGATGAGGCTGTTCTTGCAGCAGTGCATTTAAGCCGGCGCTATCTTCCCGAACGCTTCATGCCTGATAAAGCCATTGATATGCTTGACGAAGCCGGGGCGCTTCTGAAAATGGACGCCACAGAAACGCCGCCAGAAGTCGCCCGTTTTGAAACTGAAATGTTGCGCCTTCGCAAGGAAAAAAATATTGCAGTGATAAACGGCGATATTGAGAATGCATTTCAGGTCAGGGAAAAGGTTAAAAATTTCCACCTCCGCGTCGTCGAAGCCCAAAATGCATGGGAACGTTACGCGGACAACAAACGCCCTCTGGTGACCAAACGCCATGTACAGGAGATAGCCTCAGATGCCACCGGCATACCCATCGCCCGCCTTGATGGTATGGAAGCGCAACGTATGGTGCGTCTTGAGGAAGAACTTCACAAAACGATCATTGGGCAGGACGAGGCGGTCTCTCGCGTCGCGTCCGCCATACGGAGGGCGCGGTGCGGCGTTTCTTCGCCCCTGCGTCCGCTCGGCTCCTTCATTTTTCTGGGTCCTACGGGCGTAGGCAAGACCCTCCTTGCAAAACAGCTTGCCGCGCTCCTGTTCGGCAGTGAAACAGACCTGTTCCGCATTGATATGTCCGACTATATGGAGAAGTACAACATCGCCCGCTTGGTCGGCGCGCCTCCGGGCTACATCGGCTATGGCGAAGGAGGCGTTCTTACCGAAGCGGTGCGTAAAAAGCCATACCGCGTGATTCTGTTTGATGAAGTTGAAAAAGCCCACCGCGATGTCTATAACATTCTGTTGCAAGTGCTGGAAGAAGGCGAACTCAAAGACGGCATGGGGCATACCGTCAATTTTCGCAATACGGTCGTCATTATGACGAGCAACGCCGGCATCAGGGAAATAAACCGCGAGTCCCGCCTCGGTTTTGGCGTGGGCGAAGGCGTCATAAGCCATGAGGAACTTGCGTCTATGGCAAAAGAAGAATTGCGCCGCGCCTTCAACCCCGAATTTCTCAATCGCGTGGACGAGATTATCGTCTTCAACGCCCTTGCGAAAGAGCAAATCGGCTCCATCCTTGACTTGCAGTTGCAAGAGCTTTCAGAGCGGCTTCGTGAACAGGCGTTTGAACTCGCCGTAACAGAGGACGCTCGCAATCTGCTCATTGAAAAGGCGTGGGATCCCAAATTCGGCGGACGCCCCCTGCGCCGCGCCTTGCAAACCGAGTTGGAAGACCCCATAGCGCGGCTCATTCTTGTCGGCGCGGCGAGAGCCGGTTCGGTCTTCTCTGTCGGCGCGGTTGCGGGGAAAATCACCGTGGAAGCGAAGGCGTCTCCATAACATTCCGGTTGCAACGAACCTGCGATTTGCGGACCAAAGATTGGCTTGCAGCCAGCGGCCGTGAAACAAAATGCGATTGCCAGTCTTACTGACAGCCGGATCGCAAATAGGAGCGAACCATGGAAGAAAAACGGAAGCGTCCTTACGGAGACAGTTTTTTGGAGGCAAGGCATGGGTAAAAAATTTGGCGCATTGGCGTCAAATACGTGGATATGAAGCTCTTCGAGCAGGGCTATCCCCTACCTCTGGGGAGACGGCGTTACCGAATGGGGCATCTGGATTACGTCAAAGATGTCGAGGCCGGCGACATTATCGTTGCAGGTGGCATTGAAAAAATAAGCTTTATCGGCGAGGCGACGGCAAAGCCGGTATTTCTCTTTCCCGGCGAAGATAACGCCAATTTGTAATTTAAAGTGGCAACGCAGGAGCGCCTGACACCATTATGTAGGCTGAAGGGACAGCCTCGGCGGCGGGACTTTTTCCTGCCGCTCTATCCTGAATGTAGAAATCAAATCGGGTATTCAAACGCGGTTTGGAGACAAGGTTTGGCGGTACGCGCAGCAAGTGTTTCACGCGCCGCCTTGTTCGTCCGGCGCGGATTTGACAGGACAAAGCGCTTGCGGTTTTCCCTGACACCATAAATCAGGGAAAAAACAAGCGATAAAGAAAACAAAATGTAAATAAATTCATCTTCCCGCCGATATATAAAATGTAGGGTATGTAGTTCCCCTCCCAAATCACTGCATACCCGAGCCTCAAGGGGGGCGGAGCCAGCGTCAAAATGCGTTTTGAACTGGCTCTTTTTTGTTTATAAAGGAACCGTATCAGGGTGGGGAGCCGGATCAAAGGATGGGTATATGCCGGAAAAACTTATTTGTAAGACGCCCTTTTCACGGGGCTTCAATTTTTCCCGCTGGTTTGAAGCGCGCTCAATAGAGGCGCTTCGCTTCAATCTATGTGCAAAGAAGGATTTCGAGAACGTAAAGAGCATCGGAGTGGATCATATCCGCGTGCCTATACGGGTACATGATTTCGTTGTAGACACGAACTACACCTTGAATCCCCAGCTGCTGACCTACTTCGATCATGTTGTCGATTGGGCGGAAGAAGTGGGGTTGCGCCTCCTGCTGGACAATCATACGTTTAATACGTTGCGTCCGGACAGCAAGAATGAAACGCTGGAGTTCGCCCTCTGCAAAACATGGGCGCAACTTGCAGAACACTATAAAGGCTGCGGCGATCATCTCATATTCGAGGTGTTTAACGAGCCGCATGGCATAACCGGCGAAGCGTGGGGCGCCATACAGGGGCATGTCATTGAAGTTATCCGCGCCATTGACACCGTACGTACGATCATCGTTGGCGGGGTTCACTATAATTCCATTGAGGAACTGAACGCCATTCCAGCATACCCGGACAAAAACTTGATCTACACCTTTCATTATTACGACCCCCACGTGTTCACCCACCAGGGCGCGCCATGGGACGCCATTCCTCTTACATCGCTTAAAAGTATGCCCTTCCCGTGGGATTCCTCTCGTATGCCGCCTCTGCCTGATGATTTAAAAGGAACATACTATGAAAAAGTTTTCGCCGAATACAACGTTCTTTCCTCCAGAGAAACTATGGCGGCAAGCCTTTCCGAAGCCGTGTCCTTTGCCAACAAGCGGCAGGTTCCGATCTTTTGCGGCGAGTTCGGCGTTTTTATGAGAAACTGCCTGCGGGAAGACCGCATTCGCTGGCACGAATTGACGCTTGAGCTTTTCAGAGAACGGGGCATAGGCTGGACGATCTGGGACTGGTACGGAGATTTCGGCGTGTTCAAAAAGGGCGAAGACCGCAACTTTAGGACCGATCTTGACCCGGACATCATCAAGGCACTGGGACTCGCCATGCCGGCATAAAAAAAGGCGGAGAACCTTCACGTATGAAAATTCTCCGCCGCCACGCTGTGGCGCACAACGCCGTGGGCGACACTCGCGATTACGCGAATTTCGCTATGAGTACGAATGTTTCAGGCTTGAGGCTTGCGCCGCCAACCAAAGCCCCGTCGATGTTCTCTTTTGCCATGAGTTGCGCCGCGTTGTCAGGCTTTACCGAACCGCCATACTGGATGCAGATGTTTTTCGCGGCTTCTTCTCCGTACAGCCGCCCGATGACCGCTCTGATGTATGCGTGAATGGCATCCGCATCTTCAGGCGTCGCCGTTTTGCCGGTGCCGATAGCCCAGACCGGCTCGTACGCGATGGTCACTTTGGCAAGATCAGCCGCGCTGACACCGGAAAGCCCCCAGATGGTTTGGCTTTCGCATACGACTTCGGCTTGACCCGCTTCACGCTCTTCAAGAGTCTCGCCCACGCAGAGGATCACGTCAAGCCCGTGTTTCAGGGCGAGCTTCACCTTCTTGTTAATGAGGGCGTCGTCTTCCTTATAGGTATGCCGGCGCTCGCTGTGTCCGAGGATCACGACTTGTACGCCCAGGTCTTTGATCTGCAATACGGACACCTCGCCGGTATGCGCCCCCTGCTCCTCTGCGGCGATGTCCTGCGCCCCAAGGAGGATGCCGCTCCCTTTGACGATGGACCCTACGGTTTCAAGCGCCGTGAACGAAGGCGCAACCAAGTATTTGTGCTTGCCGTCTTGCAACTGGCTGACCAGCGCCTTCGCCAAATCAGCGGATTCGGCGCGGGTTTTATGCATCTTCCAGTTGCCGGCGATGTAATAGCGTCTACTCATTTCATTTTCCTTTTTTAAGCGGGATTGGCTCCCCACTCCCGCAGTCAATCACCCTCTGCACACTTCAATGCCGGGCAGTTTTTTGCCTTCCAGCAACTCAAGCGACGCGCCGCCGCCGGTAGACACATGGCTCATCTTATCCGCAAGGTGGAATTTGTTGACAGCCGCGACCGAATCGCCGCCGCCGACCACCGTAATGGCGCCCTTCGCCGTTGTCGCCGCCACCAATTTGGCGACTTCTTCGGTGCCTTTGGCAAATGCGTCGAATTCAAACACGCCAACCGGTCCGTTCCACACGATGGTCTTCGCCTTGTCAAGCACATCCTTGTATTTGGCGATGGTTTTCGGGCCCACGTCAAGCCCCATGAGATTGTCGCTTAGATCAACGCCGTCAACAGGGATCGGAGCGGCGGCGGCGTCAAAGGTTTCCGCGCCCACCTGATCGAGAGGCAGCACGATTTCCACGCCGGCGGCTTTCGCCGCGTCAAGTATTCGCTTCGCCGTTTCGATCTGCTCATCCTCTACCAAAGACTTGCCCACCTTGTGTCCCTGAGCCTTGAAGAAAGTGTACGCCATGCCGCCGCCAATCACGAGGGCGGATGCGTTTTTCAAGAGGCTTTCCAGCACCGCGATCTTGGACGAGACTTTCGCCCCGCCAATGATGGCGATCAGCGGTTTTTGCGGACTGGTTACGATGGGTTCAAGGTAATTCACCTCTTTTTCCATAAGGAAACCGGCGACTGACACCGGCGCAAATTTGGCGATGCTCGCGGTGGAAGCGTGATCGCGGTGCGCGGTGCCGAATGCGTCGTTTACAAAGATGTCGCCATAACCTGCAAGCTCCTTGGCGAGCTTGTCGCGGTCGGCGGCTTCTTTGGCGGTTTCTTCTTTATGGAATCGGGTGTTTTCCAACATGATGATGGCGCCAGCGGGCTGCCCGTCAATAAACGCCTTCTGACCGAAACAGGAATCCGCAAACGCCACGGGTTTGCCAATCTTTCTTGAAAGGTATTCCGCGACCGGCTTCATCCGGTGCTTGCCCGCTATATATTTCTCGCGGTCAAAAGTCTTGCCGTCTTTTTCAGCCTTTTCCTGCGCTTTCTTGGCATCCTTCGCCGGATCGCCTAAATGAGACATAAGGGTGAGCGTCTTGACGCCTTGCTCCAGAATGTACTGAATGGTGGGAATAGCCGCCGTGATACGGGTGTCGTCCTGAACAACGCCATCCTTCATGGGAACGTTGAAATCAACGCGCATGACAATCCGTTTGCCTTTGAGATCAACGGATTTAACTGTTTTGATAGCCATAATTGCCTCCCAATTAGTTTGAAAATTTTTACTTTTTTACTCGTGGAAGCGGTTCCATGATCGCCTCCCAAATATAACGCTTCGCTCGGTTCATGTGCAAACAAGGGGGACGCGCCGGAAAGAATTGTCGCATTCAACTTCGCGCCATCCCCATCATGCGTACGCTTTGGTTGCGCTATTTCTTGCTGTCGATGTACTTAAGCAGATCAACGACCTTGTTCGAATACCCCCACTCATTGTCGTACCATGACACCACTTTGAAGAAGCGTTTTTCACCCTTGAGGTTGTTTTGACTTGTCGCAAGGTGATCGTAGATCGAGGTGTGGGCGTCGTGAATAATGTCGGTGGAAACGATTTCCTCTTCACAATAGGCGAGAATGCCTTTAAGATAGGTCTCCGCAGCCTTCTTGAAAGCCGCGTCGATTTCCTCAATGGAAGTGTCTTTTTCCGAGCGGAAGGTAAGGTCCACAACAGAGCCGGTGGGGGTCGGGACGCGGAAGCTCATGCCGGTGAGTTTGCCCTTGGTTGAAGGGAGGACTTCGCCCACAGCCTTAGCCGCGCCGGTGGTGGACGGAATGATGTTGATCGCCGCAGCGCGTCCGCCGCGCCAGTCTTTCTGAGAAACGCCGTCCACCGTTTTCTGGGTGGCGGTGTAGGAGTGAATCGTGGTCATAAGGCCGGTTTCAATGCCGATGCCTTCTTTCAAAATAACATGCACAATCGGCGCCAAGCAGTTCGTGGTGCAGCTTGCATTGGAAATCACGTGATGCTTCGCCGGATCGTATTCGTTCTCGTTTACGCCGATGACAAACGTCTTGATCGGTTTTGCAGGATCCGCCGATTTGCCGGGCGCGGAAATGACAACCTTCTTCGCGCCCGCCACGATATGACCATAGGCCTTTTCATTGGTGTAGATGCCGGTGCATTCGATAACGTATTCCACACCGAGATCTTTCCACGGCAGGGTGTCGGGCGTCTGCCCCTTGCCGGAAATACATTTGATCTCGTGTCCATTGACCACGAGGACATCTTCGCCTTTGGTCTCGATTTTTGCATTCATCCTGCCCTGGGTGGAGTCATACTTAAGCTGATAGGCAAAATACTTCGCGTCGGTTGAAAGATCGACAACCGCAACAACGTCAATTTTGTCTTTTCCAAGTAGATCCTGCCCTACGAGAGCCTGAAATACAAGGCGTCCAATACGCCCAAAACCGTTAATTGCTACTTTCACAAAAAACCTCCAAATAAAAATTTATGATTAGATTGTATGATGAAAAATACAAATAGTCAAGTGGAACAGTGGAAAGAGCGGGCGATCAACCGCGCCATCCATCATCGGACCTCGGACCGTCTGTACTCTCCCGCATAATTGTACACCGCAAGTCCTTGCGATTCTGACAAGATCGCCGTGTCATAATACAAATATTGATACCCGCGATTCTTATGCGTATCGAAGTGATATATATCATTATGCCAGTGTCCGCACCACCATTGTTTGCATAAAATCATGTTGTCCACTTCGTCATTTAAAACAGCGACCTTGTCGAGAAATTTGTCGATGTTCGTTGTTTTGGACTGGGCTTTCTTGTTTATGCTGTTCGGTCCTGTATGGGACAAAACAAAATCAAAAGAACGCTCTTTCTTGAGCAGCCTAAAAAGCTCCTCTTTTTCCCACTCTGACCAGTATTCATTTTCCCACCAGCTTACGTTGGGGATTCTGTACTCTAAATCAATTGATAAAGCGCCGCCCAGCGTCAAAAACGTAAACCCGTCAATGGTGTATATCTTCCCTCTTTTGAGGTACGCGACAAAAGGATTTTCATGTATTTTGTAAACCGTTTCCCCAATGCCAATATCAGCTTCCTCCAAATCATCCATCATGCCAAGCATAGGCTCATGATTGCCGATGACGCACAACACCGGAAACGGACGGTATGAGATCACGCGAAAATTATAAGCGTCCGTTCTCTGATTGTTATGCCATAAAAAACCCCCGTCTCCAAGTATGATATGGTACTGTATGGCATCAAATTGTTCCCGCCCATACAATGAGAGCAACGTCTTTTTCGTGATACGCGACAACTCGCCCGCCGCATTGGCGTGAAAGTCACCTGAAAATAAAATCGACATGTTCTATCCGCCCTGAAATATAGAAACAATGCGCGGCAACCAGAGGAAACCGGCGGAAACCGCTTTCCTCTGGTTGCCGCGCAAGACATGCGGTTACAGCAGGTCCTTAAAAAGCTCTTCGACAGCGTGTTTCGACGCCGCGCCGATGTGTTTTCTGACAATCTTGCCGTCTTTGTAAACAACAAGGCAGGGAATAGACACGATCCCATGCTGTCTTGCCAGTTCGTCCTCCTCGTCAACATTCACCTTGCCGACCTTGAGCCGCCCCTCATACTCCCTGGCAATGTCCGCTATAAAGGGGGCGATCATCCTGCACGGTCCGCACCACGCCGCCCAGAAATCAATCAACACCGGAAGGGGTGATTGCAACGCCTCTTCGTTAAAATTTTCCATACATATCGTCACCTCGCTCATACACGCTCCTGTTTTCTTTTATTGAGTTCAAAGCTGATTTCAAGAATTTTGAAACCCTTCTCCACTATACTATAATTTTACTGTGAGTTCGACAAGATAAAGAAACCCCCCGCCCTAATCTGGTATAATGCATAAAACCGGAGGGGTTTCTTATGAACGCAGACACTATAACCAGAATCGAGCGCGGCATCAATGACTTTTTAAGGCTTTTGAACGCTGTTGCAAAGCCCATCGTCTGCCCGGAGCCAAAAAGAACCCATGGTTTCCGGCCAGCCGCCTGTCCTTGAGCGAGGCGGCGCCCATTGTCCCGCTGTTCCACCCCGGCGGCTTGCTTCCCGCTCCGGTCAGGTGCAACCGGTTCGTGGAACTGACCCGCCGCGCCCTCATCCCCCTGCCCGTCTATACCCGGCTTTTCAGACGGGGGAAGCCTGCGGGGGTCAGTGTTATCGGCTCCGATCCCCTTAAAGCGCGCCATAACCGGCGTATCCACAGCCACAACGTGTTCAAACCCTATGCGGTCCGGGGAAAAGCCCCGCCGGGTGGTTTTACGGGTTCGCATTGCATCTGGCTGCCAATGACCGCAGGGAACTACGCTCATTAGATTCTTTACAGTCGAACCGAAGGGTCGCAAACCGAAGGGTCGCCGAACCTCGTACATAATGCGACGCTTGCAAGACACCCCGCCCTTCAGGGCGGGGAGGTTCATTCTTATCGGGTTCCTTACAACACTCCTTTGCTAACGGCGCCTAGAGCGGCGCCAGTCAGCCTGCCGGCGGGCAAGCTTCCCAGGCTCCCCACGCCGTCGCGCATGGATGGCCGCCGCCCGCTCACGCCTAGATCAGCCGTCTATACGTTCTCTCGCTCAAGCGCCCGCCCATTGACGGAGCCTTGTCATGGCGCGAAACCCCGGGCGTGTCTTTCGGGACGGCGCGCGATGCGCCCGCGTACGGATCGCGTCACATTTTCCGGTAAAAGTCGCCCGCAGAGGGCTTGCAAAAGAAACCCATTGCCGCGGTCATGCGCCCGCCGCCTCCGGTCTTGTTTTTGAAATTCCAA
>JAISCC010000118.1 GCA_031265845.1 Treponema sp. | reverse complement strand
CCACAAGGGTATTCCCCTTCCCATATTATTTTAATCGGTGAAAGAGCCGGCAGTCCGGCGCAGGCAGCAGCAAGAAAAGAAAATGCTGTTAATTATATTAAGTAGATTAAGTAGAAAATGGGAAAATAAAATTATGGCAAGTATGTATGGATCAAAAAAAGCAATTGACATATTGGGGAAAAAATGGGAATGAATTTTTCATAATGAATAAAATATAATTTAAAAATTTATGGAATCAATAGAAAATCTGAAATAAATAATATTCTAAAATAGAAGTATAAAAGCAGCCCAAACTGCACATAACAGGACTGTTTATGCTTCGCCGCCAGTAGGCGGCTCGGCCTCCGCAACGGCTAGGTCATTTCGCTACGCTCCATTCCCACGCCGTTGCGGAGGCACATTTTGTCCGCCCTGCAAATGCTACGCATTTGCTTATTCGGGCGGCCAAAACGTCGTATACAGCCGGAACGTTAGGCGAAATGGGGCTAAATTTTTCGGAAATTTATATTGACAAAATATTAATTTTGGATTAAAATAAATTATGAAGTTTGAATGTATAAATAATCAATTTATTGAATTATCAGTTATAGGTTATCAATTTTCAAAAATAACCGATGAATGGAACAGTAATTGGTTATTAGTTCACATTAATGTAAAATCAAATGAAAAACATTGGAATAAAACCGATCCTGCAATTACTACATTTGAATTAAAGTGGTTAATTGACTGGTTTAAAAATATTTCTGAGAATAAAATTGAAAAATATAAACGAATGGATTTTACGGAACCAAATATATCATTTGAATTATTAAATGATTTTGAATCAAATATTAAACAAATAAAAATAAATTTTATGGCAGAATTTAATCCAATATCTGATGTGGGGACAGAATATTCAATAGAATTAAATGCAACAAATAAACAGTTAAAAAAATATGCAGAAGACTTGGAAATTGAATTAAATAAATATCCTGAACGTGTAAAATTCAAAAAACCCCAAATGCTAATAGAATAATAAAGTACGCCCACACTTCACATAACAGTCCTGTTTACGCTTCACCGTCCCCGCGAGATACTCACCTTCACACGCACGGCGGGGGGCCCTGCCGAAGAAGGTCAGGGCTGGGCTGGAATGTGATATAAATGCCATTAATGGCGTTTATATCACAGCAAAACGCAAAAGAATCAAGAAGAAAAATAAAAATTTACCGCGAAGTGGGTGTCAGACACGCCTGTTACGAAGGCGGGAAAGTAAAATATGTACGGGGAAAGAGGCTTATTAGTTGTCTTCTGGGGGTGGCGGAAGACCGCCCCTTTTAAACCCGCTGTACAGGGGCGGGCTGGAGACAGGGGGGCGCACCACAAAGGCGCCTGTGTGCCGTCCTCCGTTTAGGGAAATAGCGCCCCCCTTCTCCTAAACAATGAATAGTTAGCAGTTAGCAGTTAGTAGTTAGTAATGAGCAAAGAGGAAAGGCGAGACGTGCGGCGGTGTCAGATAACGCGGAGGTTCCGCTTGCCCGTAAGCGCACCCTTCGGGTGTTGCATCTTGCGCCGCCCCCTTCTTCTAACAACGAATAGGTTCCGCTTGTTTACAAGCATAACCGTCAGGACGGGGACAGCGGTACTTCCTTTCGGACAACACCCCATTAAGAAGTCGTTAAACACGCTATGCGTGTGCCTGTACGGACGAGACCGAAAAGACTGTCTCCACGCGATTTGCGGTAGGATTTTTCGTCCGCGGGTGCGACAAAATCTGTTGTATCGCCGTTTTTATAGGTGAAACCTTGAACCATAGACGCTAATGAACGTTTTTTCGCGCCAAAAGGAATGGTAACGTTCTCCGCGTGAACCGCGCAAAGCCCTTGGGGAAGCTGGTTGTTGAAAGCCGAAAGAAACGCGGACGCATCAACAAAGGTTTCGGTGTCAATGGAGGCAAGTTCGCCCTCCGCCGCAACGCCGAGCGACAGAGGCGCGGCAATTTCAAGGCGCGGCAGAGGGTTGAACCCCTCGGAAAACTTCACCGGAATACCCGCGCGAGTCAATGCCATCGAAAAAATCTCAACAACGTCAAGATGTGAATAAAAAACCGCCTGCCTCTGCTTGGAAAAAGTGAAAACAACGCGGTATGTGGGGGAATTCGCCTTCATTGACGGCTTATTCAACGACGTTGCTTCAGACGTTTGAGACACATCTTGCCCTAATCTCCCCTTCTCCGCCTCCGCGTGATCCACGGCTACATTCTTCACAATACGGCTTTCCCTACCGCACACGCCGCAAGGGTGGGGACAACTCTCTTCGCACGGAGGCGTTTTCTCGCTTGCCGCCGCCTTTGCCCACTCCTTCTTGAGAAAGGAAACGCCTACGCCGCCGTCAATGCCGCCCCAAGGCAGGGGGGTGTTTTCGTCTTTCTCCGCGAGGATTTCGTCGCAAAGCGCCTTGTTTTCCGCTAAAATATCCCGCCATACGTCCGTCTTGATATGTTCGTTCCAAGCGTCGAGTCGACAACCGCGTTTAAAGGCGGTTTCTATCAACGCGCCCACTCGTTCATCGCCCCTGCTGAGAACACCTTCAAGCGCGGAAACAAACGGGTTCTGCACGCCTACTCGGTGTCCTAAGGGTTTGAGGCTGGCGCGGATATGATCAAGGCGTTTTCGCGCGGTTTCCTCGTCGAGTTGGCGTTGCCATTGAAAGGGCGTATGCGGCTTGGGAATGAAAACGCCGACATTCACGTTGAAATGTATCCGCGTCCGCCGCGCCGCCTCTTTCACGAAGGTAACGATCTTCTCCGCCTCATCCCCGTCGTCTGAAAGCCCTACCATAAAATACAATTTCGCGCCGCGCCAGCCGTGTTTCCGCGCCTCAAGCACTACGTCCACTACAGCGTCAAGGGTAACGTCTTTGTTGAGCGCGATCTGCCGCGCCGCATCTGGCGTCTCTACGGCAAAAGTCAGCCCGCTCTTGCGTACCGCGGAAATCTTGTCTAACAGCGGTAGGGAAAACGTCGAAACTTTGAGTGAAGGCAGTTGAAACGACACGTGCGCGGGCGCGTATTCGGCGTTGAGGCGGTCAACGAGTGTCTCAATGTCTTGATAATCGCCGGTGGAAAGGGACGAAAGGCTTATTTCACGATACCCGCCTTTTTTGATAAAGTCAGCGGCTTCCTGCATGATGACATTCGGCGTCTTCTGCCGCATTGGTCTATACCAAAAACCCGCGTGGCAAAACCTGCACCCGTTAGGACACCCGCGCATTATTTCAACTGCCCCATGGTGCTGGATGACTTTCATGTTGGGGATGGGAAAAACCGCGGCGGAGGGAGGGCGTGTCGCAAAGTCCGCGTCTATCGCTCGTGTTTTCTTTTCATTGCGCCTTTTCCATGACCACACCGACGGGTGGGAGACGAGGTATTCGAGCAGGTCGTCTCGTCTTCCTCCTTCTTGTTTCATGTCGCGTAGCTTTTCCGCCAGAGCGAAAAAGCCGTCTTCCGCTTCGCCGAGCCAGAATGCGTCCGCAAATTGCGCGTAGGGGAGGGGGTTCGACGTGCAGGGACCGCCGATGATCACGATTGGGTCTGTTTGGGCGCGGTCTTCGTTGTGGAGGGGCACGTGGGAGAGGTCAAGCATTGTCAAGAGTTCCGTCCCGCCGAGTTCATAGCCTAGGGTGAACATGAGTATGTCGGCGTCTCCGAGCGCGATGCCTGAGTCTAGTCCGTAAAGGGGTGTCTCTTCGGCGCGGAGGAGTGCCTCGAAGTCCGGGGCTGGCGCAAATGCGCGGTCGCAGGATACGTCGGGTAGGGCGTTCAGCGCGTTGTAGAGTATGCGGAGCGCTTGGTTGGACATTCCGATTTCATAGAGGTCGGGGAATGCAATAACGGCTTGTAGTGTCGCTGACGGCTTTGCTAGTCGTCCGTATTCGCCGCCTAAATAGCGGCTGGGTTTCTCGATTTCAAGTAATTTTCTACCGAAAACAAGTGGGTCTATGTATCTCATGGTCTATTGTAATCTATATTAGAGTGTCAGACAAGCGGGGTCGGCGTATGAGAGCAGTTAGCAGGTAGCAGGTAGTACGTCAGGGTTACGCTTGCAGTTATGGGAGTTGTCGGGTCATATTTGGTCGTCCCAGCAAACCAGCCCTGGAAGATATACTCTTCTCTGTATGGACATTAGGCTTTACATTCTTTGCAATGATTTCCGGCGCCATGGATTATGACCCAGCCGTTAAAACTGCCGCCGTGTCTGATACCGATATGTCTGACGCCGGATAAAAATCAAGCCCCGTCACTCAAACAATTCCTTTTGTCCGATATGTTTCAATCGCCACCCATCGTTTCCAACTCGCTCACCAATATGATCAAGAACACTTAAAACTGTTTGATCTTCCGGTGTTGTGCCATTCTTGAGTAGTGGCAAGATTTCCAAAATAATTTCATCAAAAGCCGCGATTTTGTTTTCGCGTTCTTTGCGGCGCAAATAGCTTAACAGATAGTATTTAATCCGTAAATGAACGTCGATATGCGTGGTGAATTTCGTATTTTTTCGTATCGTAAAAATCTCTGTTTCAGTATCGTAATCAAAACTGTTCATTAGTAGAGGCGTGAGGTCGGTATATTCTTTCTTCAATAAATCCAAGAAACCAAGTTCCAAACCTTTGATAATAAGCTCGTCATTGATTTGTTCGAGCGTTGCGCCGTGATTTTTGGCTATAATGCCTTCGATTGTTTGCATCACGATTTCAGAAATATCCATGCCCAAGTTGGCTTTGAGAATTGATTTTGGGTTGCGCACTTTGCGGAAATTGATAATGAGTTGCCCCGAAAGGACGGTAAACGGGTTTTGCCGTTTCTTGAAGCTCGTCTGTCCGTTTTTCTGTGGCACTGCGCCTGCATATTCAAAACCGCAACTCTCGGCGGTGTCGATTATCAGATGCCAAAATTCAGGGTCTTTATGCGCAAAGACAAACGACAACCAGCGGTCGAACTTCAACACGCGGTACATTTCCTTAATACTTTGTGCAATCAGTTTGTTGTAGTCATCTTTGGTTTTGCCGTGTTCGCCACCCTCTATTGCTTCCATCGCATAATCCTGTTCGGTAACTTCGAGGTCTAACCACGCATTCCACATTACCGATAAATCGAGATACGGAATTTTCTTGCCATAAGGCGGGTCGGTGTAGATATAATCAACGCTTTCGCGCGGTAAAAACGACAAATCAGTTGCCGTGCCTTTCAGAATTTGAGCGTTTGAAATGGTTTCTTCGTTAATAAAGTAGGACATTTCCTTCTTGGCGGCGCGAACTTTTTTGTATTTAGTTTCAAAAACATCAATCAACGGCATTTCGCCGGGATTTGGTGCAATTCTATATCTATAGTATCTAAACGGGGCGCTATCACCACCGCCGGCGCTTCTTGTGTAATGAAAAGTGAGGTTACATTTGTTTATAGAACTTGAGAATGCCAACAATAGCGAATTTCTGATATTTTTATTTTTCTGCTTCAGTATAATTGATTTCAACAGTCCAAGTTGTGCAGTTTGTTTGTCGTTAAAAAGTTGGTCGGTAGTTTTCACATCAGAACCTTTTGGCAAAGGCAGGACTTTGCAGCCTTTATATTTTTTCAGTGTTTTTTCGATTTCTTCTTTTGTTTTCGGCTCACGGCGCAGATATTCGGTTTTCACTTCTTCAAAAGCCTGCGCCAGTTTTTCCGATTTTACAGGAGCAATCAACGATTGAACAATAAAAACAGCCATCGGGTTAAGGTCTATATTTATGCCTTTTCGCCCTGTCATCAAAGCCTCAACAACAGTAATTCCACTGCCTCCGAAAGGGTCAAGTACCAAGTCTTCCGGCTTTGTGTAGTTTTTAATATATTCCTGCACAATATTCCAACTTTGTTTTGTGAAATATCCGTGAACGCCGAAATGTCGCTTTGCTTCCTGTTTTCTTACCGGAATCTCTGCGAGTAAAGGACGGTTGGCATAATCGAACTGTTGCTGTTTTTGGGAAATTTCGCAGGTGAAATTTTTACCGGTCTGGAAACTGCCGGGTGAAAGGTACATCGCGAGTGTTTTCCAATGACTTTCAAGGTCAACAATGTTGAAAAACAAAACCGGATGCTGTGGATTGGAAGTGCGAAACAGCGAAAACTCCACACCGTTGCACAACGCAAAATGAGTTGTACGGATTTCAGGATGAATGGCATAACTGTACACCTGTTCAACGTTTTCGTCGTTTACGATTTTTTTGTTCGGGGCTTTTGCATCAAGCACCCATGCGAAATTGTTTTCTACTTTCAACAGGTAGTCCGGTACAAGTTTCACAGGAATCTTTTTGTTACTGCCGGTTTTTAGGAAAGGATGTTCAAGCGTTTTACTACGCACAATATTTTCCTGCGCATAGCCCAATGCTTGGAGGATGGGTAAAATAATCACTTCGCGTACCGAATCTTCTTTGAAGTCGGGGTTATCTGCGAGAGTAGCGAAGTTAAGCAGGTCGAATAATTGTGGTGTATTTGTCATTTTTCTCCTCTTCTTCCCACCTTCCTCTCCGCGCCTTTGCGTTATGAAATGATTACGCTACTAATCGCACTCCAAGGTCCTTTGCCGGACGCTTGGTCTTTGCCGGACGACTGGTTTTCCCAGCGCATGGCGACATACAGGCGCTGCCCAATCTCAGCGGCCGTAAAGGTGTGGGACCACGGCGTTGCGGTGTCAACCTCGCTGCGCCAGCCCTCGGTCTCGGCCGTCTCAGGCGCGGGCGCATCCAAAGGACGCACCCAAATACGAACCTCAACGCCATGATACGACCCCTTCCCGTGTCCCTTGCGCCCCTCGATGTGGTAGGCTATCCGCACCGTGTGGCTCTCCGGGTCAAGCGCGAACTCAAACTCAACATGGTCTGTAGGCGTGGGTCTGGGCGAGTGGCTATGGTCAAGCAGCTCAAAGCCCATGCCGACCGCGTCGGCTGGAGTTCGCGGGTTAGCGAGCAGCCCGCGTGCAATCAAGTCCTGCAAGGCGGCGATGAGCTTGTCTTTTGCGGCGTTCTTCAACTCCGTATCTTGCGGGAGATGCGCGGTTTTGCACTTGGCATAAAGGGGCGTCCATTCCGCCCGCGCCGCCTTGAAAGCGCTCCATGACGCGGCGGGAATGTCGGTCCAATCACCCGGCGTTCCCCCGCTTCCCTCGATGTGCGGCGCCGCATAGGTTACTACGCTGTTTACCAGCGTATCCAACGCTTCCTCTACTTTCGGAAGCCCTGTTTTCGCAAATTTGTTAGTCATTTTTTTCCTCCAAATATAATTGATACCGCCTTAAAGCGGTTTTTTTGTCCCAAACAAAGTTATCTTTGCCTAAAACAAAGTTGTCTTTGTCCCAAACAAAGTTATCTTTGCCTAAAACAAAGTTGTCTTTGTCCCAAATAAAGTTATCTTTGCCTAAAACAAAGTTGTCTTTGTCCCAAATAAAGTTGTCTTTGCCTAAAACAAAGTTGTCTTTGTCCCAAACAAAGTTGTCTTTGCCCCAAACAAAGTTGTCTTTGCCCCAAAAATTAAACGCTACTTTCACAAAGGTCTGTTCGGCGGCGGCCTTGGGCGTGTTCATAGCCATCGTTCAATCCTCCCTGCCTCCAGCTGCTACAACGCCGTTTCGCGGCAGTTCCCGTCCCCAGAGGTAGAAACAAATCGCTTTGCGAGTTTATGCGGGTCCGGTTTCTTCAAAAAGAGGAAAGAAAAACTGTCAATCATTGGCAAATGTCTCATTTGTCAATAGCATAGCATAGTTTATGAATATATGCAAGGAGAAATTTTTTGAAGGATGTTTTTTGTGTCTGACACCGAGAACAGTGAGTAGTGAGTAGTGAGCAGGTAGTAGTTAGCAGTTAGCAGGTAGCAGTTAGCAAAGAGCAAAGAGCAATGACGGGCGGTGGTGCCAGACAGAGGTCAGCCATCGGAGCCATCGGCGGCGTAGTGCCGAGCGGTATTGGCGGGCGTAGGTGGTGTAGGCGGTGTCAGCCATCGGTGGCGTGCGAGCGGTGTGAGTGTGGTGTCGGATAACGCGGAGGTTCCGCTTGCGTGCAAGCGTAACCGTCAGGACGGGGTCAGCGGCGCTCCCTTCGGATAACAACCATTGTGAAGTCGTCTAACACCCGAAGGGTGGGGGTCTGGAGACAGGGGGGCGCACTACAAGGGTCTCTGTGAGCCGCCCTCCGTTGTGGAAAACCGCGCCCCCCTCCTAATAACGAATAGGCTCCGCTGTGCCTGTCAGGGTCAGCGGAGCCGTCTTTCTTATAACAACCATTAAGAAGTATTAAACACCCGTCAGGTCGGGGTCAGCGGCACACCCTTTCGGACAACAACCCTTGTGAAGTTGTCTAACAGGCTGTGCCTGCCCGAAGGGTGTTATTGGCGGGTAATGTCCGATTCAGCGTTGCCTATCATAGCGGGCTTATCAAAGCCGCCGCCGGGGGATACGATCTTTTTGCTTCCGTCGTCATTGCTCAGCGTAACTTCAGTCATATACGAGGTAACATGAGTTGCCGAAGCCGTGCCTCCGCCCAGACTCAAGCCCAGAGCGAAGTAGAAGTCCCCGGTCGCGTCGTCCTTGGGAAATACGCTATCAAAATGACCCTCGTTAAATTTGGCAAGATTAAAGGGTATCTCCACAGTAAACCATTCGTATTTAGGCAGAGGGCTTGGCTTCTGCATATTGTCATTAAACATCAAATAGTTGCCCGGAGGTCCTTTCCAATACCTGTCGGACTGTTCCGTAAAATCACCGACCGCGTAGCTTCCATACAGCCTGATAACCGGATTGGCGGTTGACTCGTTTTCGTCATTAAGCAGGAACTTCACCGTGATCTTGGTATAGTTGCCAAACTTGTCGTCTTGCGGCACGGTAAACTTAAAGACCGGGTTGCCGGCGTTTCTCGCCGTGATTCTCTCCACACCTTCGGCTTTTGTCCACTTGGCGGTTAGGGTAGTGTCGGCGCTAACCGTTGTCTCGGCGGTATACTGGGTTTCGCCGTCATACCAGCCGCTAAAGGTGAATTGCTCCGGCAAGGCGGGTGCCGCGGGGAGTTGGTCGCCAATAGGCTGGTTCTTCTCGACCGTCAGGGGTTCCACGTCGTCTATTCCGAATGGCGGCATAACCAGCGTTACCACAAAGGCTTCCTCCTTTGAAAGCCACCGTGCCGTCAGGGTTACGCTTGCGGTTACGACGGTTGTCCCGTAGTACCTAACGTCCGCCCCGTCATGCCAGCCCCTAAAGATATAGTCTTCCCGCACCGGATCGGGCGGGAAAAGAATACCTCCGCTTTCACCTGATTTAAGGACGATGGGTTCCGGGGAAGTCCCGTCATACCCAATAGCAAAGGTTACGGTGTACAACGCCTCCCATTGCGCCGTTAGGGTTACATCTTTGGTAATCGCGGTATATTGGGTGTACTTGGTTTGACCCTCATACCACCCGGAAAACAGAAAGTCTGTCGTCCGTACCGGGTCGGCAGGGAAATCGCTTACCGGGGACTTCCCTGCCGCAACCGTGATAGGCGCCGGGGCGGTCCCGCCCGTATACCCCAAATCAAAAGTTACCGTATAGGTAACACTGTCTTTTCCGGACGTATTGTCTTCGCCCGCAGGACACGCCGTATAAAGCAACGCCAGAACCGCAATAATCGCGGTCGGAAAGAAAAATCGTTCATATTTCATAAAAAACCTCCAAAAAATTCTTGAGAGAACCCCCGAAAATCCCTGCTGGGGACTTCGGAGGTTCCAAAGCAACGCTTACTGCAACGTGGGGTCAGCCACCATTTCACGCAACAACTGTGATGCGGTATCTTGATTTTCCGGCGACACAAATCCGGTGTTCCGATTGTTGCTGTCTATTCTTCCATCACCAAGCAGATCGCAGGGTATCTCTACCGTGCCGTCTTCGCTCACCAAAGAAAGTTCCTTTATCCAGTACTCCTTCACCTCGTCATGGGTGATGCCAATCCCGAAGTACACATCGCCGGTTGTTGTGCTATCAGGCCAATATTTATCCTTCTCGTATCCCTGCATGGCAGTAAGATCGGTATTGGAATCCCAGGGCTGTTTGGTGCCCTCAGGATACGTCAAAGGATACTGCACCGTGTACCAGATACCGGGAGCAGGAGTGCTGCCGTCCACCGCCCATGCTTTTAACTGCTTGTTGATAATAAGCGGCATGAGAACAGCCCAGGATGCGCCGCCGATACCGCCCACGCCGACAGTAAAGTTAGCAGGACCGTTTGTAGCATCCCATTCGGGGAATTTCGATAATTCGCCAAAGATAAAATTACGCTGATAGCCATCTGGAAGTCTGTTAAACTGCTCTTCTTCCTGAAGGACCCTCATTCTGACTTTCGGGTATTCCCCCATATCGGCCCAGGTCTTGCCCTCCGGAATGGTGAACTTGTAGACAGGTACGGACTTGGAGGCGGCTCTGACGTGCTCGGTGTCTTTCGGACGCTCGTCATAGACAACCAGATAGTACATGGTGAACTCGCCGCTGACTGAAACCACTTTGATATAGAGGTAGTTATGGCTGGCATCAAATGACGTGGGGCTGGTAAAATCACTCTCCTGCGGGGAGGCGCCCTTGGCGACAAGCGCCCAGGAAACCGCCGCATTTGGATCGTCCGCGACCGGAGTAACGGCCCAGACCACAGGGGAAGCGGTCAACGATTCACTTTCCTCAACGCGGTATGCGGGGGTCTGTACCGCTATACCGGCAAAGTTATCCGCACTGCCAAGAACCGCGCTGGGAGCGCCCAGGGTAATGGTAGTATCGTTCACCGAAAGGCTTGACAGGAAGGGGCTTCCGCCCACATTCACGGTAACTTTCAAATACCCGGCGGTTGTTCCGTTGGAGGCGGTAACCTTTACCGCCAGAACATCGTGGTTTGCGAAACTTGCCGGGGCTGTGGTGCTCCACGAGTCCGGTTCGCCGGTGCTTGCCGCAAGTATCTTTGCGTACTCAACCTTCGGTTTTGCAAGGTCAAACTGATTGTTCCGGAGCGTTTGCGCCACCGATACGCTGGAAGCCTCAGTCGCGGTCAGATTTATCAGACCGGCAGTCGCCTGCGCCCAGCTTGATCCTAATAGCCAGGGTCCGATATGATCGGACTGATCCGTGTCCAGCACGTTGTTTCCATTGATACTGATAGTATTAATGGCGGTGTCATGGGTCTGACTGACAACGTTAATCCGATAATAGCTGGTTTTTGATTCGTCCGCCGCCACAACCCGAATCCATACAGTCTGCCCTTCATGGAAATTGTTACTGTTGGGCAGCGTAATCCCGATTTCTCTGGTTATCAGCGCCGCGTTTGCGGCAGACGGCGTACCGGGAAGATCAATAACCACAGGATTTTCATCACCGGGTTTGGTAACTTCAAAAAAAGCGGTCTCATTCGCGTTGGCAAGCGTTACCGCCACGGGCTGGATCGGCTTGTAGTATACACCGGGCTGTTCTTTTTCCGTGGGGGCCCGTTCAACATTTACTACCACGGGACAGGCGGTAGCCTCCGCTATTGACGCCGCCGCCGTGGGCAAGGGATTGATGTTCACCCCGGCGACGCTTATGGAACTCACCAGACCGTCTCCGGCGGGCGCGGGGTTTTCCTCCTCCGCCTGCGGACATCCCATCGCAAACAACAGCGTAACCAGAACGGCCGCCGTTCCCATTAACCAATTCTTCTTTTTCATAAAAACTCCTTTACGACACATATTTGACTTGTTCGACAACACGAACTTCGGTTCGTTATTAGTTGTCTCACAAGTCCATTGCCGATTTTTGTTTCTTTTCAAATCCGCACCGTATTCGCTGCGGAAGCCGACGGGCCTAGAAGCTATACACCAGACGCAGGTTTATATAGCTGGCCGTTTCCATTTCGCCAACACGGGGAAGCTGTTGAAATCCGTACACAAAGGACGCATACGCATTGGAATTAAACGTAAATTTAATCTGCGGTTCCACCGTAAAGTTGTCGTAGTCAACTTGGCTGATTTCCCCAAAATCTTTCGCAAAAACAAAAGAAACACCCGCGCTCAACATTGAGGTAAACGAGTAGGAGAAAATCGGCTTGATCGTCAACAGTTGCTTGGAAAACACATCCCCTTGTTTAGTCGCGAGGTGGTATCCTACCCTCAGTTGGGCGTTAATGTTGTATTCGTCAAAGGCAATGTACAACCAGTTCTGAAAGCTTTTTAATTGATCCATACCATTGACCAAACTAGTCCAAAAGCCGTTAGCCCATACCGAAAGTCCGGGAACATAGTTTTTCAACACCTTTTCTTCCAGACGGTAAACCATGCTGTGGCCTTCTTCATACTGATAATTGTCCGCGTCCACGCCGTCCAAACGCCAGGAGATACTCGCGGCGAATGTGTCGTGGTTGTATGCGGCGCCAAGAACGGTCTCGCTCATGAAGCTGATAAAACTAACGTCTTCAGGATGAATATTGTGGCTGGGCGGGTTAAGGACAAAACCGACATTCAGACCGGGAACAAACGCTGGTTTGTACTCGATACGGATACCCGCAAAGCTGTTCACATAACTTTCATCAATGGCCGCATAAAGTTCCGGGCCGCCTGATTTCCAGGGGGAATCCCCTAGTTTTCCGGCGCTGATTTTTAACTGGTCGTCCAAAAAGTTGCCGTAGGCGTAGGAATACGCCCAGGTAACTTTCTGCCCGGTAAAGGTTGAATCCTCAAAGCGGACCCTAAACCCGATAGTTGAAATGGGTTTGAATTCCAGATTCAGCCTGAAACGTCCGGGGATACCGGTGCGTCCCCGTACCGGATCAAAACCGCCCGAGTCGCCGTCTGAGTTTCCCAGCTCCATTAGCTCTTTAGGAGCATCATCACCCGTTTGCCGGGTCTCCCAGTACACACCTGTCTTCATTTCACCCGAAAAATTGAACTCCATAGCAAACGAGATTTGTAGCGCCACAAACGTTAAAAAACAGCACAGCGCAAAACCCTTTTTCATTTCATTTCTCCTTTTGGATGCTCGCAAGCAAACGTACCCCAAACCGTCGCTTTGATTTGGGGCGACTTATTGTGTTACTTGTA
>JAISCC010000117.1 GCA_031265845.1 Treponema sp. | reverse complement strand
TACCCCGCCTCTCTGGGGCGGTTAAAACTGGGGGTGTGGGGGATTTGTTCCCCCGCATACGCGAAGATTTGAAGGTGAAATCTTCAATACCCCGCCCCTTGGGGCGGGGATTTTTATTTCCCCTGCATATAATTTATGTAAACTATTTCCCAGTAACGCTCCCTTCTTCACATGTTTCTAAGTGATATTTTAACCATGTTTCAAATTCTTCTTCAGTCGTTTTGTTTATTTCTTCCGTCAATAACCGTGCAATCGCATAGACCCTCGTCCGCATCGCACTCGCACACGTCCCAATGCTCCTGTTCCATACATTCACACAACACGGGGTCGATTTGCGTATCCAGATAATCCTTTACGCCACCGCGTCTTGCGTCGCGCCCAATTTCACAATCCATTTCGCGCCCGCCGCCTCCAATCCACCCGCGCCACGCAGCCGCCCGTTGTCGTCGCGCGCGACCAGCGCGTCCGAAAACTGAATATCATCGCCGATGCCAAGAATTTCTCCGTACCTTCGTTTGGTCAATGCCGCTATGATGATTTAATCGCCCGATTCGGTCATGGAAAAGAGGGATACACTGAAATTGCCCGTTGACGGTCGCCTCTGGTCTGAAACACGTTTCCCCTGTCTAAAACATCGCCGCAATTTCTCTTGCTAAAGTGGACGAATCCCACAGCCAGTCGATCACACGGCGCGATTCGCTTGGCTGTTGCGCCTCACTCATTGAGAACACGCCGCGCACACACATAGCGGGCGAGGAAATACTCGTTTCGCCAGTCGCCGTCCCCTCGTTTTCCCATTTCGCTGATTACCACGCTCTCGCTGTTGGGGTTTCCTTTGATAGTTGAGGTTTTCGTTGGAATGGAAACAGCGTGAATTAACCATGAGCCGCGCAACTTGCCGGTACGGCTTTTCCGGTAGAGTATGGCTACGTGGTTTATTGTCGACCCGCCCGGACGGGACGCGAAAACAAGGAGATCGCCGGGCTGCGCGTCCTTAAAATCAATTTCCTTGCCAATAGTTCTGTACGCCGGACTTGCCATGGGCAAAGTCTCGCCGCTTGCTTTTGAGAACACGTAGTTGACAAAGCCGGAGCAGTCAAAGTTCCTGGGCATGGACGGCGGGCTTTTATAGGGGACGCCCAGATGGTTTTCCGCCTCAACCAAAACGCTCTGGCGCAACGCGGATTTATCAGTCCGCTGTTTCGCCGGGGGCGCCGCTTCCACAGGAGTTTGAGGTTTTGAGCCGGACAACCCGCCGACAGTCGCGCAACTGTCCAAACTTAACGCAATGACAACGGCGGTCGCCGCCAATATCCATTTCATACAAAATCCCGCCACAGTCGCCGCCGCTCATGCTTATACATCGCGTTCTCCAAAAATCGCGGTTCCAATGCGAACCAGCGTCGCGCCTTCTTCTATGGCTATTTCAAAATCATTCGACATTCCCATGGAAAGGCAACGCCAACGCCCGGGAAAACGCGCTTCCAACAGGTTCCGCGCCGTGACAAGAGTCCTGAACGCTCTGCGGATGGCTTTCTCATCGTTTGTAAAAGGCGCCATAGTCATAAGCCCGGAAAGCGCAAGCTCCGGATACGCGAGCGCCTTTTCCGCAGCGCGGCACAGGGCGTCCGCGTCAGGAAAACCGGATTTGGAAGCCTCGGCTGTGCGCATTTCGAGCAGTATCGCTTGTCCTGCGCCGCGTTCTTGCGTCAGTTTGCCCAATTCGTCAATCAAGGCGTCTCTATCGACGGATTGGATGCAGTCGAACAGGCCGGCTGCGGCTTTCGCCTTATTGCGCTGAAGCCCTCCTATCAGATGCACCTGTATATCGGGGCGCGTCTTCTTTAGTCCGGCGAATTTGCCGGACGCTTCCTGCACCCTGCTCTCTCCAAAAAGCCGCTGTCCCGCGTTATAGGCTTCCTCTACAGCGGTCGCGCCGTGAAATTTTGAAACCGCGCAGAGCCGCACCTCCTCGCCGCTCCTGCCGGAACGTGCGCAGGCGTTTTCTATTCGCTCCCGCACTCGTAGTATCGCTTTTGTAATTGACATAATAGGATATAATAGCATAATACGAACGGCACGAACAAGGCGTAGCGCAGCGCGGCCAGCAATTCTCCATTTACCCGTCAGGCTCATCATCCTGGCCGACAAAGCCGATAAAGTCTTCCCAAGTCTCGAATACATACCGGTTGAAAAATATCCGCATCCCCGCGAAAAACTCGTCCCGGCGGCGGATGCCCGCCCGCGCCTTTTGACACCCTTCATCCAACAACAGCATCACCCCATGCATCTGAAACGCCAGCAAATTCAAGAGCGCATAGATTTCACAGGCGTGTTCCTCCCCATGCCCAAAGTTGTGTTCCAGATGATGCCCGTGACGTTTCAACACGTTGTTGTGTTCGTTCTCGATCTTCCACCGCGCCCGGGCGCACCGGACCGTCTCCACCGCGCTCTTTTCGCCTATCGCAAGGTCCGTTACCCACCTGTTCCGGCAGGTGGCCTTCCCCTTTTCTTCATTCCATATCTCCAATGACAGGCAATTCACTTTGAGCGTCGGCTGTTCCGCCCGCAGCTCTACCCCATTGTACCATCGATACCGGCGCTCAAGACGCCGCCGTCCCGTCCATGTTTTGACCCTTTTCCGTTCCAAACACCCCTCATCTATCGAATCATACAGCCACCGGCGGCTGTCAGGCTTGCAGGTAAACAGAAAATGCAGCCCTTTTTCCAAAATTGCCCGGCAGGCGGGGCAGTCGGCGTATAAATCTCCCCTAAAAACACCGGATTCAGCCACCGATAGCGCTCCCCATGGCGCTCAAGCCGCCGTTTCGCCGCATTTCGCTCGCAATCCTGTTTCTCCCGCCCGTCTTCGTTCCGGATAAACTCAGGAGGAAGCGGCGCCGCCGCCTCCCGTCCGTGTTTGACCGCCGCCGCCGCCGCCATGTCGTGGTGACACAAGGTCTCCCCGTCTGCCGTCTTGTGACGCGGACAGTGTTCGCACTGCACGGTCCTCGACTGATAAAACCACACCCCGTCCAGCGCCACCAGATGGCAGTTCCCTAACACCTGATACCGGTCCAGTGCGCCGTACCGCTCTGCCAGTTGCAGCCCCGCGTCAAATGCGGCGGAAAAATGCTCCGCCGCGATTTCGTCCAAAAGCCGCGTTAGGCGGTTGGCGCCGGGCATCTTATCCACCCGCAGAATGGTCTGGGCGTTGCACCGTTCGTTCTTCCGTTTCAGCCGCTCCTGATATTCCAGCATGGACGGATGTTGAAAGAAAAATACCCCATAGGCGCCCTTTAGGGCGTCAGCATGCTCGTACTGCTTGTCGTACCCTTCCCGCCGTTTGTCGGCTATACGTGCCACGATCCTGTCAAAGGCTTCCAAATGCGCCCCTGTAGCAGTCCCCTTCCCATGCTTTATTATCGAAAATTCGGTAAATGGAGAATTGCTGTAGCGTGGTTTTCGGGATTGTTTCTTGCAGGTTCGCTTGAGTTTGCGTGAACGGCGCGAACTTTTATATTGACGGCTTTGATTTTGTTCGTGTAATGTTCGTGTGGTTCATGTTTAGATTCTTCGGTGAGGCGGCGGACGGAGCGCTTGTATTTTTGTCCAAACCGTGTTAGATTAGAGTCAAGGATAAAGCCGGTGTCGAGCAGATTATGAAGATATTCAAGCGATGAGTCGGCGCGAGATAATCACTGCCGCATAGCAACCGCTATTTTGATTTTGAACTGCTTGCATCCAATGCTCCGGTCAGCCGTTTTGATTGTTCCATTGGCGAATACAACGAGTATTTGACGAAAGAAACCCTGCGTTTCCAGAACGAACCTCGTCCATAATGCAACGCGGACAAGACAGGAGTCGTCTAGGAAGTTTTTCTAGTCAAGCCCCTAAATTCGATTTTTGCCTAATGCATAAGGAATGGAGATTTTTTGAAATAATGAAGTCTGCCGGGGAGAACAACGGATACTTTGGCGCCGCCCCGCGACAGAAATTTCCGGTATCCCTAGTTCCCTTGTTTCCAGGGCTTTGCGGGACTTGAGTTTTCTTACCCCGCGACAGGCAGCTTACGTCCGTTAATAATCTTCATATTCGTGGCATTCCCGGTTGTCGCTTCTCCACAGGTCTTCCCGCCATTTCACGCTTCGCTCTTTCCTCAAAAGTGGACGCTTCGCCGTCACCCGTTTGTTTTCAAGACACGCGAAATTTTTCCACTCCCCTATCCGGCGAATGTCATGGTGTCAGACGAGTTTGGAAATATAGCATATCCGACGGCAAATACTTGGTGTCGTTAAGCCCTCGTGCATCCAACGCGGCGGAAACACGAGAGACATCATCATAATATTAGGCGAGGTATAAAATAGTGATGGCAAAGAAATCATCCACTATATACCCCGCAAGAAACGCCGCGACAGATCCGGCAATCAAGCATATACCCCGCGTGGCGGAAGAGGAAGAAAAAATGCATCCAAACAACACGGCGCCATAGACCACAAAGGATAGATAAAAATTCCGCAGGAAAATAATCCGGTTGAGACGCTTGCCGGCGTTGATTGGTATCGGGATGTAACCATGACAAAGGCGCAAAAGCGACGCCGTCGAGATTGCGGCGGATAGTATTTTGTATGATCATTTTTCCGGCTTCATGCAAACCCCTTTTTGTTCTTTTGTTTGGCGAGTCTATTTCAACGGGTCAAACCATTTTGATACAGCCTTTGGCGTTTCCGGTATTATGGTAATCAGGCGACGGTATCAGGATGCTATGTGTTTCTTCATTGACATTTCTGAAATAACGCTTATTATACTATCATAATGAACAATATATTTCTCCCCCTTTGGGAAAATCCTGAAGTCCAGAGTTTGAACCGTCTGCCTATGCGAAGTCCGCTCCAGCCTTTTTGCTCTCCGCAGGCAGCTCTGGCTGACGCCATCGCCGGGCCGGAGTACCGAAATCCGGACGACAACCCCTTCCACCTTGGATTAGATGGAACATGGTCTTTCACGCTGATTGATCATCCGCTGGAGGATGATCGCCAGACAGTGGAGAAGCGTTCCTTTGATTCTCCAGAATGGACCAAACCGGAATATGAATTGAATGACTGGAATGCCATTCAGGTTCCCGGAACATGGTCGCTCCAAGGGTACGACAAACCCCACTATACCAATGTGCAGATGCCCTTTAATCTTATTCCGCCTCATGCGCCGAAGCGTAACCCCACCGGTTTATACCGGCGTACTTTTACCCTGCCTGAATTATGGAAGGGACGCCGGGTTGTTCTTTGCGTTGGGTCAGCGGAAAGTTGTTGCCTCGTGTACGTCAATGGCATTTTTGCCGGAGCGGGAAAAGACACCCGGCTGCCCCAAGAATACGACATCACTCCCTTCCTGGCGAAGGACGATGATTCCGGAGTTCAGGGGATCAATGTCCTGTGCCTGAAGGTCATCCGGTATTCCGATGCAAGTTATATTGAAGATCAGGATCAATGGTGGCTTGGCGGAATTCACCGGAGCGTATTTTTGTATTCCACCGAAGATTGTTATATCAAGGATATCAAAGTGTCGCCGGGCCGGTTTGATGAAGACGCCGCCGGAATCCGGGGAACTATGGATTTGCAGGTTGTCCTTGGAGGCAAGGTTCCTCAAGGCGAAGCCGCCGGAAATATCGCGGTCTCTGCGGCGGTTTCCGCCGGCGCCGCGCCTGAGGATATCCCTTTCACCATTCGTTACAACCTCTATCCCTTTGTCATGCCTGAAAGCAAAGAGGACGCCGCGCAGATTGCGGCGCGACTCGTGGCGCGGACTGCCGAATCTGGTTCCATCGTTTCGGGGGAATTATGCATCGACTGCAATTACCGCCTCAACTCCAATGTCGTGGAAACCCTTCTCACCGCGCCTCATCCGGCGATCTGGTCCCATGAAACGCCGAATCTGTATGTGCTTGTAACGAGCCTTTTCCGGCAGGGGCGGCATATTGAAAGCGCCGCTTTTTGCACCGGTTTCAGAAAGGTGGAGACAAGAAAACGGGAGCTTCTGATTAATGGCAAGGCGGCGCTAATCAAGGGGGTGAACCGTCACGAGCATGATGAAAAAACCGGCAAGACCCTTTCGGTGGCGTCTATGATCAGGGATATCATGCTCCTGAAACAACATAACTTTAACGCCGTCAGGACAAGCCATTACCCCAATGATGAGCGATGGTATGAACTCTGCGACCGTTACGGCATCTACCTGACCGATGAGGCGAACATCGAACACCACTGTTTTTATGATCAGCTCTGCCGGGACTCCGCGTGGTCGTACGCCTATATCAGCCGAGTCCAGCGTATGGCCGAACGGGACAAAAACCACTGTTCGGTAATCATCTGGTCGCTGGGAAACGAATCGGGCGACGGTCCCAATCACCGGCTCGCCAACGCATGGATCCGCGCCTATGATCCCACCCGGCCCATCCATTATGAAGGAGCGATACGTCCGGAAAAAGGGCAAGGGGATGTTACCCTGGACAGCTTGAGCCGGGGACGGGACATCACCGATATAATCTGCCCCATGTATCCTCCGATTAAACTCATCGCCGATTTTGCAATGTCCCGCGAGGACGACCGCCCCCTTATTATGTGCGAGTACAGCCACGCCATGGGAAACTCCAATGGAAGCCTGTCCGATTACTGGAAAGCCATTGAAACCCACCACGGGCTTCAGGGCGGATATATCTGGGACTGGATCGACCAGGGCTTTGAAGCCCATGCGCCGGAATGTCCCGATGGTTCCCCTGATCGAAAGCGACGGAAGTACTGGAAATACGGCGGGGACTTTGGGGACGAGCCGACTGATTATGATTTTTGCCTGAACGGCGTTGTATTTCCCAACGGAACTCCCAAACCGGTTCTGGCGGAATGCAAACAGCTTTTTTCCCCTGTCCGTATTAAACCCGCGCCCGGCAGGCCTTATAATTTTACAGTGGAAAACCGTTTTGATTTTACTTCTCTGGATGCTGTTGAACTCCGGTGGGAACTCCGTACCGAAGAGGAAACGCTTCGCTGGGGGACGCTGCCCCTTTCCGCCTTGCCTCCGGGGGACTCGGAAGAAATAACGCTTCCTGTTCCGGAACATGCCAAGTCGTGGGGAGATTACAGCCTCCTCTATATCCACATTGATATATGCCTGAAAAACAAAAGCCCCTGGGCAAAGGCTGGATTTGTGATCGGACAGGGAGAACGGATCATTCGGGAGCGCCTCCCCATTCTATCCGGTCGCCGCGCTTTCTCCAGCGAGAGCGCAGGAGAAGCGGCGGAGCGATGTAGACTGCGGTTTGAACCGCAGTTCAAACCGTCTCTGTTTCGGGTTCCGACGGAGAATGACGGACTGAAAACCTATCGTCATTTACGAGGCGATCCGGCGGCGGCTTTTTATTATCAGGGGAAAGCCATGTATCCCTGGCTTGACATGGATTTGCTTCATCTTCAATACGGGGAGGAAAAAACCGAAGCCATAGTGTGGGAAGGGCGCCCAGCCAAAAAATGGACGACGCTTCTCTTTTCCGGGGAAAACGCCCTGAAAGCGTATCACAAAAGATGTCTTGGATCCTATACATGCGTGACAGTCCAGCCCGACGAAACGCATCCCCTTATGATGGATATTGTGTTTGATCTTGATCCCTCCCTGCCTGAATTGCCCAAGGTGGGTGTCACCGCGCAGATTCCCGCCCTTTATGACACCGTCGCCTGGCTTGGAGAAGGACCCCATGAATCGTATCCTGACCGGCGGGCAGGCGCTTTTCTTGGACGTTGGGAACATTCCATCGCCGAACTTGAGGTTCCTTACATCGTTCCCCAGGAAAACGGTTGCCGAATGGGGGTGCGGCTCATCCGCTTGTCGAAAAAAGACGCCGCTTCCAGCGCCGCCTCTGGCGCCGCCTTCGGAGATTCTCCATCCGTCGCCATAGCGACGGACAAGCCGGTTATGATGAGCGTTTGCAGGTACACGCAGGAGAATATGTTTGAAGCCCTGCACACCTGCGATTTACAGGATCTATCCGCCGGGGACGATGGGTATTTTTTTCTTACCGTCGACTGCGCCCAGAGAGGCGTGGGAACTGCGGCCTGTGGACCCGACGCTTTGGAACAATACCGGGTCTATCCCGGACTATACTCCATGAGATTATATCTTTTTTAACAGGAGACGCCTAATGCTGGACAGTCGTTTGCTATTGGAGGCTCTGCAATACGGAAGCGGCCGGGGGTGTCCGCGTCCGGACTGTTCTCCCGTGTGCGCCGGCGGTTCCACTGATGGAGGCATAATAGAAAAAATCCCCGCCTCGCGTACTTGAGCAAAAAACCATCGATCATGATGGGCGTGACATGACGGCGCATCTCATTGGCTTCGCTTTTTCACCGGAGTCCGTTGAACTGTCTGTCATGTTTGAATCGGCATAAGATGCGCTAGGAGCATCGTAAAGAAAGGGAACTCTATGGGTGAGTGAGGCGCTCACGCAGAGGTGAGGGCGCCACTCACCCATAGGTGAGTCCCTCGCTCACTCATCGCTTACCCGCCTAATCTTGACCCTAAATCGGGGTGTCAGACATCAAAATATTTTCAGCATTTGGCAAGCCAGCGTCTGACACCAAAAGCAATTTGCATGACAATCCCCTATTTATAAGTATGAGAAGCTTGCGAACACTCCACGACGGAGCGACGTACCATGTCACGTCGAAAATTGACCATGACGACATGAGCCTTCTTGAACCGCAGTTCAAGGCGCTCTTCCTCTCTTTTGTCAAAAAGGCGAAACGGAAGTTCCATTTCCGCTTATGGGACTTCTGTATCATGGGGAATCATATCCATTTCTTGATAAAGCCGGGTAAGGACGGTAGTTTATCAAAAATAATGCAATGGATAAAGTGCAATTTCGCCAAGTCGTGGAATAAAGATCACAACAGGAAAGGTCATGTATGGGGTGAGCGGTTCTACTCGCGAATAATCAATGGGATGAGGGATTTCTTGCGGGTGCGGGAGTACATCGCGGATAATCCGGTGAAGGCGGGGCTTGTGAAGCGGGCGGCGGAATGGATGTTTGGAAGCTTGTACCACCGGCTACACCGGCTGATTGGTTTACTAGACGATGTAGACGATGTAGACGATATGGTGTCAGACACTTTTGACGGCGCGATGAGTTAAATCCTCACCGTTTGTCGGTCAAATTTAGACCCGTAGGCGAGCGACTCTCTTACGCCAGGTAAAAAAACTAGGTCAAAACAGTCAAGTCTTTGTCAAAGGTGTAAGTGTGGGGCGTTTTGAGATGTTTGCCGGCGGAGAATTGCGTTATTATCCGCACGCGGTAGGTTCCCGCTGGCAAGGCTGGGATCACGGCGATGACTTCGGAGGGATTGTTCACCACAATGTCCGAGGGATCAACCTTCACTTCGGCGCCGCTGCCTGCCGGTACGAAATACAAGCCCACATCAAGCTTGTCTCCGGCTATTTTCAGCTTCGCGCCGGAGAGCTTCACGTCTCGTCCGGGCGTGAGCGTCCCGTTGATCAAGCCGGTCTTGAGGTCTGTGACCGAAGTGATGACGGTTCCGGTTACGGCGGCGGCGATCCGCCTGGTTTTCACCGATGCAATCGCGGAGCGCAAGACTACGCCTGGATGCAGCTTGATGTTGACCTTGTGCTTTGTGTGATCAAAGGGTTCGTCCGGCGTGTCGAAAACGCCGGATATGCTGGGGAAGGCGTTGAAAAGCTCGGTGTTGACCGCGCCGCCCTCGGCGATAATGCTCTCTATGACCTGTTTTTCCGCCTCAAAGACCGAGACGACATCCGAGCGGGTGAGACCCGCGCCGATATTCAAAACACGGTCTACGATGTCGTTCTGGGTGTACGAGGTGACGTTGACGACCTGGGCGCGGAGGTCGCCCGGCTTGTTGGTGAGTTCGTTGTCTTCCAACGTGTATTCTAACATGGTATTGCTCCTTGCAATGGGTGTAGGCGCGAGCGTACGCTCCGCCTTTTGTCCGTGCGCTTCCACGCGCATGGGACGCTGTTGAATACGCTCCAGTGCATTCTCCTGCCCCGTTCCGTTGCGGCTGATTGACAACCAGATGCGACGGAACACGCTCATGCTGTTTCCATTTCCTGCCGCCGCCTTTTAGTCCCCCAAGCTTCGCAGAAGTTCAAGACCTTGCCGCGACGTGGCATCATTGGGATCGAGTTGCAACGCCTTCTCCCAATCTGCACGAGCGCGGATGTAATTCTTTTTATAATAATAGGTGACGCCCCTGCCACTGTATATCAGAGCAAGATTGGGGTTGAGCCGCAGCGCCGCGTTGAAATCAGCGATGGCTCTGTCATACTCCCCTTTGTCGTGATAGACGGCGCCCCGGTTATGGTACGCCGCAGCAAGATTGGGGTTGATCCGCAACGCCGCGTTGAAATCAGCGATGGCTCGATCATACTCCTTTTTGTTATCGTAGGTATGGCCCCGGTTAAAGTACGTCATCGCATCATTGGGATTGATCCGCAACGCCTGATTGTAGTCCGCGATGGCTCTGTCATGCTCCCCTTTGCCAGAGTAGGCGTTGCCTCGGTTAGTGTACGCACTAGCATCGTTGGGGTTGATTCGCAACGCCTGATTGTAGTCTGCGATGGATTTGTCATACTCCCCTTTGCCGTAGTAGGCGATGCCCCGGTTATAGTACGCCGCAGCAAGATTGGGGTTGAGCCGCGACGCTTGATTGTAGTCCGCTATGGCCCGGTCATACTCCTCTTTGTTTCTGTAGGCGATGCCCCGGTTAGTGTACGCACTAGCATAATTGGGGTTGAGCCGCAACGCCTGGCTACAGTCCGCTATCTCTTTGTCATACTCTTCTTTTCTACCATAGGCGACACCCCGGTTATTGTATGCTTCAGCAAGATTGGGGTTGAGCCGCAACGCCTGATTGTAGTCCGCTATGGCTCGGTCATACTCCCCTTTGTCATCATAGGCGGCGCCCCGCGTGAGATAGTTTTCCGCATTGTCCGGATTCATCTCTATCAAACGGCTCATGTCCGTAATCGTCCCGTCATAGTTTGTGAGGTAGTAATATGAATGCGCCCGGTAGCGGAGGGAGGCTTCGTCGTCCTGTGCTACCGCGAGGGCGCGGGTGAAGTCCGCGACCGCTTCCGTGTACCGTCCCGCTTCGTAGTGGGCGAAGCCCGTGTTGAAGTACGCGGTTGCCAGCGAGGGGTCGGGCTTTGACGGAATGTGCGCGGGCGGCGGCGTGGCTCCGGCGGGGAGCATATACGCGATGGTACGGTCGTTCCGCAGAGTAACGGCTGGGGACGCCGTCCGCACCGCGGTCTCCACGTCAATGGCGTTGAACCGACAACGGTACGTCCCGCCCATATCCGTCAGGCGACCCGTAACGATCATTTGCGCCCCTAGAAATTTACCCAGGGACACCGCGCTCTCATCGCTCACATCTCCGGACATCTGGAAGTCAATCTCATTCCGCAGGAGTTCCAGCTTGGAACGCTCCGTTACCACAAGTTTCTTGCCGTTCACCAGATGGCCCTGGAGTTCCTCCAGCACAAAGTCGCTGAACCGCGCGGAGGGGGACTCAAGGTTCACCACCGCGATGCGGGTTCCCACGGGAAGCCCGCGCTCAAACTCTCGCGCTATCTGCGCGATGCCAGCGTCCAGGGAGAGACCGTCTCCCGTGTTCGTCTGCGCGGACATTCCCATGACCGCCATGACCGCAAAAACTATTGAAATATATCCTTTTTTCATCTTCTTCTCCTTACTAGTTGGTGTTAAACTACGGTGCCCAACGGGCGCTTTTATACACAGCGAGACGCTGCGTACGCATGGCGTATGCCGGTCGTTTCGCCAAATATACCGGGGATAACCACGATGGCAAGCGTCGGCGATGGCTCCCATCGCGGCTTTGTTTGAGAAACAGGATGTTCCCGCGCTATGCGCGGGTGTTATTGCATTGAATATGAGGGGGGGGGGGGGGGACTCTGTCAGGGGTGTCTTGATGGGCGGGGGCTGCGTCTCGTTGCGCCCCAGTCCCGCAGCCGCAGTCCGGCGCCCGCGTCTTGAGCATGTGATTGACACTGTTTTTATGGACGATTGATGACATTGGGAATAGCATAACAAAGAGCGAAAAAAGATGCAAGCGGACGGGCGTATACGCCGCTCTCCCGCCTGACGTTGGCGACCTGTGCGCCCAGGGTGTCCGGCTTGCCGGTGAGTTCGTTGCTTCCAACGGGTATTCTACCATGACGGCGCTCCTTGCGCTGTGTGTGGGCGTACGCGCCTGGGATGGGTGTGAATGTGCCGCGTGGCGTTCGCCCGCCGCTGTTCCGGTGCGGCTGATTGACAACCAGATGCCACGGGACACGCTCATGCTGTTTCTATTTCCCGCCGCTTAATGCCCCTGCTTTCGCAGGATTTCAAGATTGTTCCACGCGTCGGCGTTATTGGGATCAAGCGACAACACTTTCTCCCAGTCGGCGCGGGCGCGGGCGTAATCGCCTTTATAATAGTAGGCGGCGCCCCGTCCATAGTATGCGGTAGTATAATTGGGGTTGATGCGTATGGCCTGGGTATAGTCGGCGATAGCCCGGTCACGCTCCCCTTTGTCAGAGTAGGCGGCGCCCCTGTTATGGTACGCCTCGGCGTCATTGGGGTTGAGCCGTATGGCCTGGGTGTAGTCGGCGATCTCTTTGTCAAACTCTCCCTTGGAATAGTAGGCGGCGCCCCGGTTGCGGTACGCCGCCGCGTCATTAGGATCAAGCCGTATGGCTTGGGTGTAATCGGCGATGGCTGTGTCATACTCCCCTTTGGTTCTGTAGGCGGCGCCCCGGTTGCGGTACGCCGTCGCATACGTGGGGTCGAGCCGTATGGTCTGGGTGTAGTCGGCGATGGCCCGGTCGAAGTCCCCTTTGGAATAATAGTAGGCGCTGCCCCGGTTATGGTACGCCGCCGCATACGTGGGGTCGAGCCGTATGGCGTGGGTGTAGTCGGCGATCTCTTTGTCATACTCCCTCTTGGCATAGTAGGCGGCGCCCCGGTTAAAGTACGCCACCGCGTCATTGGGGTTGATGCGTATGGCGTGGGTGTAGTCGGCGATGGCCCGGTCATACTCCCCTTTGAAATAGTAGGCGCCGCCCCGGTTGCGGTGCGTCAAAGCGTCATTTGGGTCGAGCCGTATGGTCTGGGTGTAGTCGGCGATGGCCCGGTCGGAGTCCCCTTTGAAATCGTAGGCGGCGCCCCGGTTGCGGTACGCCGCCGCGTCATTGGGGTCGAGCCGTATGGCCTGGGTATAGTCGGCGATGGCTTTGTCATACTCCCCTTTGGTTCTGTAGGCGTTGCCCCGGTTGCGGTATGGCATCGCATAAGCGGGATCGATCTGTATGGCGTGGGTGTAGTCGGCGATGGCCCGGTCATACTCCCCTTTGGAAGAATAGGCGCCGCCCCGGTTATTGTACGCCATAGCGTCATTTGGGTCGAGCCGTATGGCCTGGTTGTAGTCCGCGATGTCTTTGTCGGACTCCCCTTTGGAATAGTAGGCGGTGCCCCGGTTGCGGTACGCCGCCGCATACGTGGAGTCGAGCCGTATGGACTGGTTATAGTCGGCGATGGCCCGGTCGAGGTCTCCTTTGCCGGCATACGCATCGCCGCGTTCTTTATAGGCTTTGGCGTTGTCCGGATCGAGCCGTATCGCCTGGGCAAAGTCCGCGATGGCCCGGTCGTACACCGCCTTCTTTTCTTCGGAAACGCCAACGCCGCCTGTAACTCTCACGCCCACCGAGCTGAAATTTTCACCCACGCCAGTTACATGGGACGCGCTGGCGTACAAAGCCCTGCCCCGCAACATCCACGCGGCCCACAAGTCCGGGTCAAGGTTGAGCGCATCGGTAAAGTCTGCGACAGCCATGTCGTATTCCCCCCGGCTGGCGAACATGACGCCCCGGTCAAGAAAAGTTCCGGCGGTCCGGGGAGCGGAGGAGCCGTCCGCGCCGTAGCTCGCGGTGCGAACCGCCGGCGCGGACTTTTGCAACGCGGCGGACAACTCCCGGAAGCGCCGGTCGTTCCGCACGTCAAGGCGGGTGGAACTTTCGTGGATCGCGGTCTCCACGTTGACGCCGTTCAACCGGTAGCGGTACCTGCCGCCCGTGTCCACAAGCTGCCCGACCACCACATACCGCACTCCCAGAAATTTGCCGACGGACTGGGCGCTCTCGTCGCTCACGTCTCCGGACATCTGGAAGCCGAGTTCCTTGTACACATACTCAAGGTTGTTCCGGTCGGCCATTTCCAGACCGCCGTCCGCCAGCGCCCCCGCGAGTTCGTCCATAATGTAGCCGGACAGGTTCTCGTGGGGGGATTCAAAGGCGACGACCGCGACGCGCGCGCCCCGGGGCAGTTTCGCTACAAGAGCGGCGGCGGATTGTTCTATCGCCTCCTCCAAAGAAGGCTCGCTCCCGCCGCCCGTGGCGCTTGCGCAGGCGGACGCCAAAGCAAGCGCCGCCGCCATAACGAGAACAAGATCAAGTAACTTCTTCATACAAAACTCCTTGTCGTTATGCGTTTGATTCCATAAAGACCATTCTATGGCGTATAACGCTATTTCCAAAACGTGATCGCCCGCGCTCGCCTTTTATGGGCAAGTTCCCGCGTCCTTTTAATACTCCTGTCGCCGCAAGTATTCAAGCCAGTCCCACGCATTGCTGTTATCGGGATCGAGTTGCAACACCTTCTCCCAGTCAGCGCGAGCACGGGCATAATCGCCTTTGAAATAGGAGGCGGCGCCTCGGTTATTGTACGCATTAACATAGTTGGGGTCGATGCGTATTGCCTCGCTGTAGTCCACGATGGCGCGGTCATACTCTCCTTTATCGTTGTAGGAGAGCCCCCGGTTATTGTACGCCCACGTGTAATTGGGGTCGACGCGTATTGCCTCGCTGTAATCCGCGATAGCCCGGTCCGAGTCCCCTTTGTAGTCATAGGCGATGCCCCGGTTATTGTACGCTATAGCGTAATTGGGATCGATACGTATTGCCTCGTCAAAGTCCGCGATGGCTCGGTCATACTCCCCTATATCGCTGTAGGAGAGTCCCCGATTATTGTACGCCCACGTGTAATTAGGGTTGATGCGTACTGCCTGAGTGTAGTCCGCGATTGCTTGGTCATGCTCCCCTTTGTCACTGTAGGCGTTGCCCCGGTTAATGTACGCCGCCACATAGTCGGGGTTGAGACGCAACGCCTGATTGTAGTCTGCGATTGCCCGATCATGCTCTCCCATGTCGTTATACGCATTGCCACGTTCTCTATAGGCGTTGGCGTTGTTCGGGTCGAGCCGTAGCGCCTGGGTAAAGTCCGCGATCACCCGGTCGTATACAGCCTTCTTTGCTTCAGAAGTCACAGCGCCGACGGTAGTTATCACGCCGACCGAGCTGAAATCTTCACCCACGTCGATTACATGAGACGCGCTGGCGTACAAAGCCCTGCCCCGCAACATCCATGCGGTTTGCAAGTCCAAGTCAAGGGCTATCGCGTCGGTGAAGTCCGCGACAGCCATGTCGTATTCCCCCCGGCTGGCGAACATGACGCCCCGGTCAAGGAAGGTTCCGGCGGTCCGGGGTGCGGAGGTCTCGTCGTAGCTTGCGGAGCGAACCGCAGGCGTGGACTTTTGCAGAGCCGCGCACAACTCTTGGAACTGCTGGTCGTTCCGCACGTCAAGATGGGTGGAACTCTCGTAAATCACCGTCTCCACATTGACACCGTTCAACCGATAGCGGTACCTGCCGTCTGTGTGCACGAGCTGTCCGGTGATCACGTACCGCGCCCCCAGAAATCTGCCGATGGACTGGGCGCTCTCATCGCTCACGTCCTCTGACATCTGGAAGCCGAGTTCCTTATACGCATACTCAAGGTTGTTTCGATCCGCGACTTCCAGACTATAGTCAGCCAGCGCGTCCGCGATCTCGTCCATGATGTATTCCGAAAGGTTTTGGTGGGGGGATTCAAAGGCGACGACCGCGACCCGCACGCTCCGGGGCAATTTGCCCGCAAGAGCGGCGGCGGATTGTTCTATCGCCTCGTACAGGGAAAGCTCGTCCTCGTCCTCTGTGGTGGCGGTGTCAGCGGACGCCAACGCAAGCGCCGCCGCCATAACTAACACAAGACCAAGCAACTTCTTCATATAAAACCCTTTGTCGTTATGCGTTTGATTCTATAAAGACTATTCTATGGCGCATAACGCTATTCCAACCGCCTTTTATGGATAAGCTTCCGCGTCCTTTTATGCCCCATGCCCCACAGGAGTTCAAGATTTTTCCGCGTGGTGGTGTCATTGGGATTGAGTTGTAACGCCTTCTCCCAGTCCGTGCGGGCGTGGACGCAATCACCTTTGTAATAGGACGCGACGCCCCGGTTAGTGTACGCCACCGCATCATTGGTGTCGATGCGTATTGCCTCGTTGTAGTCCGCGATGGCGCGGTCATACTTCCCTTTGTTTCTGTAGGCGTTGCCTCGGTTATTGTACGCCATAGCATAGTTTGGGTCAAGCCGTATCGTCTGGGTGTAGTCGGCGATGGCGCGGTCATGCTCCCTTTTGTCAGCGTAGGCGTTGCCTCGGTTGTAGTACGCCGCCGTATAATTGGGCTCGATGCGTATTGCCTCGTTGTAGTCCGCGATGGCGCGGTCCAAGTCCTCTTTGTTTCTGTAGGCGTTGCCCCGATTGTAGTACGCCGTTGCGTACTTGGGCTCGATGCGTATCGCTTGGGTGTAGTCCACGATGGCGCGGTCAAAGTCCCCTTTGTTTCTGTAGGCGTTGCCCCGGTTAATGTATGCGCCAGCATCGTTGGAGTTGAGCCGCAACGCCTGAGTGTAGTCAGCGATTGCCCGATCATACTCCCCTCTGATATTGTAGGCGTTGCCCCGGTTATTGTACGCTATAGCATAGTTTGGGTCAAGCTGTATCGCCTGAGTGCAGTCTGCGATAGCTAGGTCAAAGTCCCCTTTGCCAGCATACACATTGCCGCGTTCTCTATAGGCATTGGCGTTATCTGGGTCAAGGCGTATTGCCTGATTATAGTCCGCGATGGCCCGGTCGTACACAGCCTTCTTTTCTTCGGAAACGCCAACGCCGACAGTAGTCATCGTAGTGATCGAGCTGAAGTTCTCACCCACAATGGTTACATGGGACACGCTGGCGAACAAAGCCCTACCCCGCAACATCCACGCGGTCTGCAACTCCGGGTCAAGGTTGATCGCGTCGGTAAAGTCCGCTACAGCCATGTCGTATTCCCCCCGGACGGCGAACATGACGCCCCGGCCAAGGAAGGTTCCGGCGGTCTGGGATGCAGAAGACTCGTCCCCATTGCCTGTAATGGCAACGTCAGCCGACGCCAACGCAAGCGCCGCCTCCATAACTAACACGAGACAAAGTAACTTCTTCATACAAGACTCCTTGTCGTTATGCGCTATGAAATTATTTTATGGCGCATACTATTTATAGTAACCCGCGCTTCATGGGCACGTTCCCGCGTCTTTTTAACGTCCTTGCTTTCGCAGGAGTTCAAGATTATCCCGCGCGGTGGTGTCATTGGGATTGAGTTGCAACGCCTTCTCCCAGTCCGCGTGTGCGCGGGCGTAATCCCCTTTGTAATAGGAGGCGAGTCCCCGGTTATAGTACGCCGTCGCATAGTTGGGGTCGAGGCGTATTGCCTCGGTGTAGTCGGCGATTGCCCGGTCAAAGTCCTTCTTGTCAGCATACGCAATACCGCGTTCTGTATAGGCTTTCGGGGCGTGGAATTCCCGCCGTAGCTTGCGGAGCGAACCGCAGGCGCGGACTTTTGCAGGACCGCGGACAACTCTTGGAACCGCTGGTCGTTCCGCACATCAAGCCGGGTGGAACTTTCGTGAATCGCCGTCTCCACGTTGACGCCGTTCAACCGGTAGCGGTACCTGCCGCCTGTGTCCACAAGCTGCCCGGCGACCCCATACCGCGCCCCAGAAATCTGTCGATGGATTGGGCGCTCTCGTCGCTCACATCCCCTGACATCTGGAAGCCGAGTTCCTTATACGCATACTCAAGGTTGTTTCGATCCGCGACTTCCAGACTATATCAGCCAGCGCGTCCGCGATCTCGTCCATGATGTAATCCGAAAGGTTTCCGTGGGGGATTCAAAGGCGAAGACCGCGACCCGCACGCCCCGGGGCAGTTGCCCGCAAGAGCGGCGGCGGATTGTTCTATCGCCTCATCCAGGGAAGGTTCGCCCGCGCCGCTCGTGGTGGCGCACCCTGTCAAGGCGGCAACTGTGACTATTAGTACCGCGAGAACTGCTGGAATCTATCTTTTCTCCATCATTTTCTCCTTACATCAGGTGGTGTTAAACCGCATCGCCCAACAGTCGCTCTTATACACAACGAAACGACCAGCGTACGTTTGGCGTATGCCGGTCGTTTCGTTGTGTATACCATTGAACGCGGAGGAGGGGGGCGAGTAAGAGCGTATTGATGGGCGGGAAGCTGCGTCTGGCTGCGCTGGGTTCCCGGCGCCACAGTCCCGCGCCCACGTTTTGAAAACATGATTGACGCTATTTTTATAGATGATTGATGGCATTGAATCTATCATAACAAAAAGTGAAAGAAGATACAAGCGGGAGGGAGAGTGTCCACGCCGCCCTCGCGCGCCGCCTTCCACTTGTCCTTCTTTTCTTTATATCCGTTCCAATTAAGGCGGCGGTTAAATCTTTGTCAAAGGTGTACGTGTGTGGGAAGAGGGGTTTCTGTGGGCAAGGCTGGAATCATGGCGATGACTTCCACCGTGTGACTCGCCACAATGTCCGAAGAGTCGACCTTCACCTCGCCCCCGCCACCTGCGGGTACGAAATACAAGCCCACATCAGGCTTGTGACCGGTTGTTTTCATCATTTTCCGCAGACTTCACAGGATGCCCCGCCGGCCTTGCGGGACATCCCGCAACATAGCGAAGATCGCGGAAGACGCGCCGGACGCGCATGCGCCATTGCCGTCCGGTTTGCTTGGACAATGATTACTATTTTTGCGGTATAAAAAGTCAGCTTGCCGCCACTTTTTCATCCGCCAGTGCGGCCGCTGGCTGGCGAGCGGCCGGCTCAGTGCGCGAAGAGCGTTTTTTCCCTGCCTTCGCGGAAAAGAGGGACAAAACGGCTCGGCTGAATGTTTGCCGCGCCTAAATCGTCTTTGTAGGGCAGGGGCATGCCCAGATCGAGAAACGGCGCGCCGCGCTCTTCCAAATACTTTGCCATGAGGATCATCTGTACGGAGCCGGCGTTGTCTTCGTCATAATACCCGGAATAGCTTGTGTACACGCCGCCTGCAAGTACGCCGAATTCGCCGGCTTTCAGTTCTCCGTCCCTATACACGCCAAAAGAGATGGGACTTGCGGAGACGGTTTTGGCGTCGCGGAGAAAACTGACCGCCTTCAAGAGCGGCTCAGTGAGCCAGTCATCTCCATGAATCGCGACGCACCGGTCTACAATGCGGTCAAAATCCGCGTCAACGCGCAACTCATACCGGCTCAAAAAGCGTTTTATTGATTTCTTGATGTGCAGGTCAGGAAAAAACAGGATGGAACGCACAACGTGGAGTTTCGGCAACAGGAGATATTCCGAAGGCTCATCGGCGAATCTCGTTGACATAACCAGAAACCCCGCGCTCATAAGCCTTTCTATAAAAAACGGATCAAAATCCAGCGCGAGACAGAAGTCCATCGGGTAATCCATTTCTACAAGCTCATCCACAAGCCGGTCAAACCGGTCTCTTTTGGAAATAAACACATGCCCTGACGGAGTGACTTTAAGAGGATACTTTTGCATGGGATTATTATAGCAAATGCCGCGCTGATATTCGACCGCCACGCAACACTTTTCCCTTGACAAGCATCTTGACAAGCATCTTGACAAGCATCTTGCATACAGTATATCTTTTAATGGAAATAAAACGCAAAAGCAGCGCGGCAGGAAGGAGTCTCTTTATGGCGCTTAAATTTATAAAACCGCTTGGCATCACGGTTGCGGCTGTTGTTCTCATCGTTGTTATCAACCCATTCACCATTATCGGCGCGACGGATCGCGGCGTCAGTTATTTTCTTGGCGCGGCCGGAGACGAAGTGATCCAGCCCGGACTTGCCTCCCATATTCCGTTGCTCGGCGCTATCCGCATGTGGTCGATCAAACCCAAGGAGTTTAAGGTTAAGATAGCCATTGACAACAACGGCGCAATCAGCAAAGACAATCAGATTATTGGGGTGGAGTCGACGATCTACTGGAAATTTGACGAGGCGCGGATACTTGACATTGCAAAGCAGTATTCCGAAGAGACGCTGAAACAGATCATCGAAAGCTCCGCTGTCACCTCAATCAAGACGATTATCGGCGGATACACCATCTTTGATCTCGCCCAAAATCAGGCGAACATATCCGAAAATGTGATGCAGCGGCTGACTTCAACGTTGAGCCAGTATCCGGTGATCATCTCCCAGTTGAACGTGTCGAACTTTGATTGGAGCGGTGATTTTGACAAGCAGATCAACGCCACAATGGAAGCGGCGCAAGCTGTGAAGAAGGCGACGGAAGAGGCGAATATAGCGGAGCAGCAGTCGAGGAAGCAGGTGATAGAAGCGGAAGCCGCGGCGAAGGCGAAGCTGGCGACCGCACAGGCGGACGCGGATCAGCAGAAAATAGCTGCGGACGCGGCGTTGTACCGCGCCCAAAAGGAAGCCGAGGCGAGGATTGCCGAAGGGCAGGGCATCGCCGAATACAACCGGCTGATTGCCGCCAATCAACAGATTGAAATCCGGATGCGGGAATTGGAAATAGAGCTTGAACGCGCCAAACGCTGGAACGGCGTTGAAGTGGCCCAGTATATACCGCTTACTGCGGCGGGCGGCGTTGTAACGCTTCCGTCCCGGTAATTCAAGGCGGCGCGGCGCATAGCGTGGCGTTTTTCATAAGGCTAATGGCGTTTTCCCAAAAACCGCCGTCTTAAAAGCCATAGGGCGCGTTTCGGGAAAGCATCCTGTCATAAAAAAGAGGTCGTTTTGAGAAGTTTATTGAGGACAATAGGCGTTTTTAGCGCGGTAATAGCGACGGTTATTATTGTGTCTCTGGCGGGAGTGTTGTTGTTCCTTTTCAGCTTGATGGGTTTTAAAAAAAGCGCGTCTTTCGCCATGTATAAAATAGCGCAAATGTGGGCGAGGCTGCTCATTGTATTGACCAGATGCAAGCTGACGGTCAAGGGAAGGGAGCATATCCCACAGCGCGGCGGCGTATGCTTTGTAAGCAACCACGGAAGCATCTTTGACATTCCGCTTATCCTCGCCTACACAGGCAGGCCGTTAGGCTTCATCGCAAAGAAAGAGCTTATATGGCTGCCATGCATCAATATGTGGATCGCTCTGCTGGGCGGTCTTTTCTTGGATAGAAAAAATGGCAGAAAAGCTTTGGACGCCATAAATAAGGGCGTAAAAAACATTCAAAAAGGCGGCGCGATGATCATTTTTCCAGAGGGTCACAGGAGCAGGGGGCAAGGGTTGCTTCCGTTCAAAGCAGGGGCATTCAAGCTGGCGACCCAGTCCAACGCTGTCATCGTGCCGGTAGCCATTGCGGGCAGCTACGATATTTTCGAGAAAACCGGGCGCGTCAAAACGGTGTCTGTGGATCTTGTTTTCGCCCCCCCGATTGTCGTCGCGGATATTCCCCGTGAAGACCGCAAGCGACAGCTTGCTGACCGCGTTCACACCGTCATAGCAGATGTTTTGGCGCGCGACTTGTCGCAGACCGCGCCTTGACACGGATCGCGGAGACGGGCAGGCTTGTAAGCGATAAAACATGAGAGACCTATGGACACTTGAACTGGTTGTTTTTCTTTTGCTGGTCTTGCCGCTTATAAAACCGTTTTTCAGAACATTACGGCAATTCAGCGGTCTTGGCTGGTTTTATCCCATCAGCCTCGGCATTACAATTTGCCTGTTCCCGGCTTATGGCTTCCGTTCCGAGTGCGTCCCCTTGTTGATATGCGTTGTTGTTGTGAACATAATGGCTCTGGTTGAGCATACTGCCGACCGAAACAGCGCCGCGATGGAAAATATCTATAAAAATATCTATAATCGAAAGAAGTCCTCCCGTCCTGTGTCCGCGATTGCGGCGTTGATAATCACAACGGGAATAGCGGTTTATTTCTCGCCCGCGTTGGATACGGCTCTGACCAGGGATCGCGCGCGGACGGTCGCGCTGGTTGACGAGCGGCGGCAGGCGCGTTTTTCGCTTCGGATATACGACGTGGAGCAGGCGGAACCCAAAGGTCTTATGGTGGTTGTCCCGCCGCTCATTGATTCCTTTCATGCTGTTGACAAGATATGCGTGGAAATACGAAAGAACGGCTTTGCCGTCGTGGTTTTTTCACGGGAAAAGGCGCCGTTGAAGACGCTATTGAAAGAAAAATTCTCTTTGCTTGCGGCGTTGAAGAACGGTACGGTTTTGGAAAAAGCGAACCAGACAGGACGTTATTGGGAAAAGGAGCGGTTGTCCGACATTGAATTCATCTTTTCCAGCGTGGGTGGCATTGCGCAAACCGGAAACAAAACGCCTGTTTTCGCGGTTGGATACGGCGCGGGCGGTTCGGCGCTGATTTCGGCTGTTTCATCAGACGCCTTTATCGCGGCGAACCCTTCGCTGAAAGCAATCGTTGCGGTTGAGAGCCGCCTGTGGTCGTCTTTTTACCATGAGGAAGAACCCATTGAAACGCCGGATGACCTCTCGTGGTTCGCCGCCATGCGGGTCAAGGCGGAGGCGTGGTTTAAGAGCTGGCAGCCGAAGAAAGTAAACCGGCTCGTGGACGCCCCGGTCATGCGAAAACCCGCGTTATTTTTGGCTTCGGACGCCATTCTCAAGGCGAAAGAGCGGGACGGAACGTACATCGCCCTCTTAAACGCCCTGCGCGCAAGCGGCGCGGCTCCCGCTCTCTTGCTTGCGGGGCAAGGCATGAAGGCGCCGGATTATTTGGACTATCCTGCGGTTCAGCCGCTGTACTCGGTTGCGGCGCTGGGCGTGGGGAAAGATCCGAGCGCGCGGAGGGCGCAGGTCGTCAATACGGCGGCGGCCATCGCCGGCTTTGCGTCGTTTTTCATGGACGCTTCCGATCCGTATGAAGCCGATCCAAAAAGACAAGGCTTCAGAACCGGGATGGGCGAAAATGTGTACATTGAAAAAAATCAGGCTTGGAATTCGGCTGACTTTATGGTATATTAAAAACTATGACCAGTAAAAAACTTGACTCCTTTTTTAAGGACATTCTTGCTATTGACGCGATAGAAGACTCTTCTATGAATGGATTGCAGGTTGATAATGACGGTTCCGATATAAAGAAGATTGCGTTTGCGACTGACGCCTGCATGGAGACTTTTAAGCGCGCCGCAGCGGTGGGCGCGGGGTTGCTTTTCGTCCATCATGGACTTTTTTGGGGAAAGCCGTGGGCGCTGACCGGCGCTCACCGCGAGCGGCTCAAATTTCTCCTTGATAAAAACATCGCCCTGTACGCCGTTCATCTTCCGTTGGATAAACACCCGCAATACGGGAACAATATGGCGCTTGTGCGGAAGCTTGGCGTTGAAAACCCTGAGCCGTTTGGTGTGTATCATGGACAGAAGATCGGCTGGAAGGGCATGCTCAGTATGCCGATCTCAATTGAAGATGCGATTTCACGCATCAGCTTTATGGGTATTCCCCCCTTGAGCGTTCTCCGCTTCGGTACAAAACGCATGTTGCATGTGGCGGCTGTGTCAGGAGGCGCGCCGGAGTTTGTAAAAGAAGCCGCGGCTGAAGGCATAGACCTTTTTGTAACCGGAGACTCCTCGCACACGTGGTACCATTACGCTCTTGAATCCCGCGTGAATGTGATTGCGGGCGGACACTACGCAACTGAAGTATGGGGCGTCCGCGCCATAATGGATCTGTGCGCCGAAAAATTGGAGATGGACGTTGAGTTTATTGATGTTCCAACAGGATTATGAGCGATGAGGAGAAAACCATAGATGAAAAAAGCGTTGCCGTTTTCGTTGACGGCGTTCGTCATACTGGCGGATCAGGCGGTTAAAATATTTATCGCCCATAATTGGCGGTTGCCGTCATCGGGCGGCGTTTTTATCAAAGACGTGTTCGACAACGACCTTCTGTGGATCGTCCACGTACGCAACAAGGCGATAGCGTTCAGCCTTGGAGAAGGGCTTCCCGACGCCGTGCGTCCGATTTTATTTATTATTCTGCCGCTTGTGGCCCTGGGAGCTGTGATTTGGTACTACTTCAAGTCGTATGACTTCACCAACGCGCAGAGATGGGCTATAGCCGGCATTGTCGGCGGCGGTTTGGGCAACCTCATTGACCGCATCTTTCGTCCCGATGGCGTTGTCGACTTTATCAGCGTTAAATTTTTCGGCCTATTCGGATTCGACCGTTGGCCCACATTTAACATCGCGGACGCATGCGTCGTAGTGTGTTGCGTCATGTTGTTGTTCTCCATCTTCATTGACAAGCGGGATGTAAAACCCAATCGGGAAGCGCAAAAATACCGGATGGAACAAAAAAAAGGAGGAATGTCTTGAACAAAAAACTCAATACGTTTTTTTTCGTCCTTGTCGCTACGGCGATCAATCTTGTAATCACCATCGTCGTTTTCTTTGTAATGCTGACGCTTTTCATGCGGTTTATCGCCCCTCATATTTCTGGAGAAGCGGTGACCTGGGCGTCAATGTTGATTTTTATTCTGGCGATAGTCCTTGCTTTCATCATCTATCAGCTTATAATAAAGCTGTTCGCCGCTAAAGTGGACATGCACAAATATTTTGACCCGATCTTTTCGCCGAAAAATCGTTTTAGAAAGAAGGAGTGATGAAATTATGAATGCTGTTTGTTTGCATAACGGCGTCGTTATGACGAGTTTCGCCGCAATGGACCAGTGCGCTGTGCTGACTGAAAACGGACGCATTGAGGATGTGTTTTCCGAAAAACGTTTTGAGCGAAAACATTTTGGAAGCGATGTTGAAATTATCGACGTACAAGGCGCCGTCATTGCGCCGGGTTTTATCGACACGCATATTCACGGATTCGGCGGGTACGGTACGGATGATTGCAGCGCCGAATCCATACTGGAGATGTCCCGCCTGCTCTGCCAGTACGGAGTCACCGCTTTCAATCCGACGCTCTACCCCATAGCCGGAGACAACATGGTGGACGCGGTGCGTCAAATCGCCGCCGCGATAGGCAAAGAAGATGGAGCGCGGATCATGGGACTGCACCTTGAAGGCCCCTTCCTGTCGCCGGGAAAACTGGGCGTACAAAAACCAGACACCCTGCGTCCGGTGGACATTCCTTTTATGGAGCGGCTTTGGGAAGCGTCCGAAGGACATATCGCCAACATGACCGTTGCGCCGGAAATTAAGGGCATGCGTGAGCTTGCCCTGTTCTGCATAAAAAAAGGCGTCACGCTTCAAGCGGGGCATACCAACGCAGCGTATGACAACATGGTTGAAGGCATGCAGGCGGGCATCCTCCACTCGACGCATCTTTTCAACGCCATGAGCAAATTGGAACACCGGAACCCGAATGCGGTCGGAGCCGTGCTTATCCATCCGGAAATGTCCTGTGAAATTATCGCGGACGGTTTCCATGTGCATCCCGATGTGTTCAAACTGCTCCAGCGGGATAAGCCGAATGACAAGATCGTGCTGGTTACGGACGGACTCAAGCCCACCGAACAAAAAGAAGGTCCGTTCTTCGCCAACGGCGAGGAAGTGGTTTTCCATGATGGAGCTTTTCACCGCAAAATGGACGATGTCATCGCAGGATCCGGGCTTACCATGATCCGGGGGATAAAAAATCTTGTGGCTTTCGGATTCTCCCTTGAAGACGCCGTTAAAACAGCCACTTTTAATCCCGCTCAAGTGTTGCGTTACACCCATAAGGGCGCGCTTATTCCGGGTTACGACGCGGACATCGCCGTATTTGACAAAGATTTCAATATCAAAGCCGTTCTTGTGGACGGCTCAATTAAAAAGAACGAATTTTAAGCGCGGCGCAACCGAAACGCAGCCGCGTTAGCCCGGCGAGCGCGGTACAGCAGATGATTTTATAAATAACGCGAACCGCTGGTTGCGAACCGCCGGTTCGGCGAACCGTTGGTTCGTTTCGATACAGTAAGAATAGAGAGGTTGGTATGAGACTTTTAGTGCATAAGGACTACACTGCCGCGAGTACATGGATAGCCGGTTATATCGCCCGGCGCATTAATGCGTTTGCTCCGTCAAAGGACAAACCTTTTGTGTTGGGGCTTCCCACAGGATCAAGTCCGCTTGGAATTTACAAGGAGCTTATCGCCTTGAACAAGGCGGGAAAAGTGAGCTTTGCGGATGTCGCCACCTTTAACATGGACGAATATGTAGGACTGCCGGAAGATCATCCGCAGAGCTATCACCGTTTTATGAAGGATAATTTGTTTGATCATATTGACATAAAAAAGCAAAACATTCATATATTGAACGGAATGGCGCCGAATCTCCAGGCGGAATGCGTATCCTACGAAGATGCGATACGGGATGCTGGCGGCATAGAGCTTTTCTTGGGCGGCATGGGCCCGGATGGGCACATCGCGTTCAATGAACCGGGGTCTTCGCTTCATTCCCGAACCCGCATAAAGACGCTCAACAAGGACACCAAGTTAGCCAACGCCCGCTTTTTTGAAGGCGATGTCAACAAAGTGCCGTCCACCGCGTTGACTATCGGAGTCGGCACCATCATGGATGCGCGGGAAGTCGCCATTATCGTGAGCGGTCATAACAAAGCGCGCGCCCTGCAAGCTGCGGTTGAAGGCGGTGTCAGCCATATGTGGACGCTTTCCTGCCTTCAGATGCATCCCCGCGCCATTATCGTTTCCGATGAAGACGCAACGGACGAACTCAAAGTCGGTACGGTGCGGTATTTCAAAGACATTGAAGGACTGTAAAAAGGCCGCGTCTCCTTGGGCGTGATGTGAGGAATACGCTTCTTATCCGCCCAATTTTCTAAAGATTTACTAAAGACGCGCCACGCTTCCCGCTGTTTGGCATGTCGAGGGATCTCGCGCGGTCGCGGCATTACTGTCCCGTCAGCCTCATGGTGAAATAATGCAACGCTTTTTTAGCGGCGTCAAACGCGAGGTCGTCAATGGCGATTTTATCGGGCGTGATGAAACGGGCTTCGCGGGTTTCTTTTGTGTCAATGGTGAGATCGGAGAGAGTCAATTCCGGGGCGGAAACCGTGAAATAAAGATCGCATGTATGGTATGCAACGCCCTTATAGAGATACTCATTGGGGAAAGAAGCCATGAATTGTACGTTTTCACCGGGATCCCAGCCGATTTCTTCAATGCATTCCCGCCTGACCCCTTCAACGGCGCCTTCGCCCGGGTTCACAAAACCTCCGGGAAACCCCAATTTACCCTTTCCCGGTTCTTTTCCCCGCACTTCAAACAAAACGCCCGCTTTGGCGCTGATGATGCATCCCGTAGCGGCGGCGACGTTTTGAAAAAACACAAATGTACAGTCATCACAGGAAAACCGCTGTTTTCGCGCGACTCGCACTCTAGTTGAGCCGCAATGTGGACAATAGTGAAACATACGTATATTATAATAAGAACAGCGATATATTTCAAGGCGATCCGGAAAAATTGCCTTCAGAATGACGTTCAATTTTTCCATCAATCTAGACACGCTTTTTAATGTTTGATACTATAATGCTGGCAACCGCCAACGGCGCCGTACCAACGGATGCGCCGGCTCTTAATAAATGGCGAGACGCTATGATAGATTGCCGCAAATGCTTCCATTTTAAGATAACGTGGGAACCTGCGTTTCCCCACGCCTGCCTCGTGTTCGGCATAAAATCAAGAAATTTCCCTTCTGTGGAGGTTCTTCAGGCCACCGGACTACAATGCCCCTCCTTTCAGGAAAAAGCGAGGAAAGACCGCGATGAATAATTCCATGATTCGCGTCCCACGCGTTATGGAGAGCAAGCGGATGCGTGGAGGCGTGTGAAAAGGGGAGGGCGGACTTTCCCTGTTCGAAGCCGGCGTTCAAGAGGCGCGGTTGCTGGCGGCAGGTTAAAAGCCGCGATTGCCGTTCAATGCTGGCGAATTTCTACAGTTTATCAAAAAAAATCTAAATTCCGCTTGACTTTTTTTTTAAAGTTAAGTAGACTTTCATTTCATTATGAAACGGGAGTTTTTAGTTCATGCCAACAATTAATCAGTTAGTTCGTTTTGGACGGCGGCAAGTTTCCTCCAAGACGAAGTCGCCGGCGCTTCAGTCCTGTCCCCAGAAACGCGGCGTTTGCACCCGCGTCATGGTAACGACGCCGAAGAAACCGAATTCCGCGCAACGGAAAGTCGCTCGTGTGCGTCTTTCTCATGGAACCGAAGTAACCGCCTATATTCCCGGTGAAGGACACAATTTGCAGGAACACTCGGTTGTTCTGGTGCGTGGCGGACGTGTCAAGGATTTGCCTGGTGTGCGCTATCATATTATTCGTGGCGCGAAAGACACCCTCGGCGTAGAGGGGCGCAAACGTGGCCGGTCGAAATACGGCGCGAAAAGGCCTAAAGCGTAAGGAAGCGGGAAAATGGGACGAAAAAAGAAGAGTATTGATCGGGGAATTGCGCCCGATCCCAAATACAATAGCGTTGTTGTTTCAAAATTTGTCAATCGTATGATGTGGCAAGGCAAACGTTCTGTCGGGCTTCGCATTATTGATGGCGCTTTTGATGAAATTCGCAAGAAAATAAATGAAGAACCGCTTGACATTTTCTTGAAAGCTGTGGATAATGTAAAACCGCGCTTGGAAGTGAAGTCTCGTAGAGTTGGCGGCGCGACGTATCAGGTTCCTGTTGAAATTCGGGAAACCCGTAGGGAAGCCTTGGCGATGCGGTGGATTATCAATGCGGCGCGGTCGAGAAACGGGCGTGGTATGGGCGAGCGTCTTGCCGCTGAGTTGATGGACGCCTTCAATAATACGGGTACCGCGATCAAGAAGCGGGATGATACGTTTAAAATGGCGGAGGCAAACAAAGCTTTTGCCCATTATAAGTGGTGATTTTGCCAATCCAAACCGATCGTTATTGAAACGGGACAGGTGGAGCGGAACTATTTCAGAAAGTTTCTGCTGTTTGTCTTGTCTTGTGTTTTCAATATACATTAGTGTTTTGGTTGCAACAATCTGTTATTGTGTAATTGAGGCTGTTTCAAAACCTCAAGTTTTGAAACAGTAACCTTAGATTTAGATGGAAAAGCGGGTTTTAGACCGTTTTTCTTCAAGCTAGTATCAAAACTAACCGAGTTTTGATACTGGTTCAATTATCAGTCCATTTTCTAGGATTGAAAGAATAAACAGTGCGTCCTGAAAAAGCAAAGGAGGATATGCATGGCAAAAAATCGGTTTAATAGAACAAAGATGCACATGAATGTCGGTACAATCGGGCATGTGGATCACGGAAAAACGACTCTCTCTGCGGCGATTACAATGTATTGCGCCAAGAAGTATGGCGATAAGTTGATGAAATTTGACGACATTGATAATGCGCCTGAGGAAAAAGAGCGCGGCATCACCATCAACACACGGCACTTGGAATATCAGTCGGACAAACGCCACTACGCTCATATCGACTGTCCGGGGCACGCGGACTACATTAAGAATATGATTACGGGCGCGGCTCAGATGGACGGAGCTGTATTGGTGGTGTCCGCTCCTGATTCGGTTATGCCCCAGACACGCGAGCATATTATTCTTGCCCGTCAGGTAGGCGTTCCCAACATCATTGTATTCCTGAATAAAGTTGATCTCGTTGACGATCCTGAGCTTCTTGAACTTGTTGAAGAAGAGATTAAAGATGTTCTTACGGACAATGGCTTCCCTGGCAATGAGATTCCCATTATTAAAGGTTCGGCGTTCCTTGCGATGACCGAGCTTCTTGAGGGCAGGGACAGCGACAACACCCAGTGCGTTGAAGAATTGCTCACCACTATGGATGATTATTTCCCTGATCCCGTGCGTGACGATGCGAAGCCTTTCTTGATGCCGATTGAAGACGTGTTCACCATTTCCGGGCGCGGCACTGTTGTTACCGGCAAGGTTGAGCGCGGCGTTATCAATCTCAATGAAGAGGTTGAAATTGTCGGTATCAGACCTACTAAAAAGACCGTTGTGACCGGACTTGAGATGTTTAATAAGCTTCTTGATTCCGCGCAGTCCGGCGACAATGTCGGCGTGCTTCTCCGCGGCGTTGACAAGAAAGAAGTTGAGCGCGGGCAGGTGCTTGCAAAACCTGGCACCATTACTCCGCACAGTAAATTCAAGGGGCAGATTGTATGTCTTTCCAAAGAGGAAGGCGGTCGTCACAGTCCCTTCTTTACGGGATACCGTCCGCAGTTCTACTTCCGCACCACGGATATTACGGGTACCGTAACACTCCCCGGTGAGGCGAAGCCCGGTGAGAAGATGGTTATGCCCGGTGACAACACTGAAATTATCGGCGAGTTGATCCACCCCATAGCGATGGAGAAAAACCTCCGCTTCGCAATTCGCGAGGGTGGGAAAACCGTAGCATCCGGACAGGTTACTGAGATTCTCGAATAGTTGTACGCGTTTGAATCTCTTGCTCTGCGCGTCCAGTGCGGGCGTGTTTTGGCGGGAGGTTCAAGATTCTTGGAGGAATAATGATTAAGGAACGAATTCGCGTAAAATTACGCGGTTTCGATGTAGAACTTATTGATCAGAGCGCTAGGTCCATTGTACAGGCTGTTCAAAAGGCAGGAGCCAAAGTGACGGGACCGATTCCGCTTCCGACCGGTATACAGAAGGTAACGGTTCTCCGTTCTCCTCATGTGAACAAGAAATCCCGTGAGCAGTTCGAGATGCGGACGCACAAGCGTTTGATCGATATAATTAACCCTTCCCCTGAAGTGATGGATGCGCTTATGAAATTGGAACTTCCTGCCGGCGTGGATGTCGGAATAAAACAGTAACGGTGGTGAATTTTTGCTCCGATGCGGAGTGAAAATCGCGCCGTTGGATGGAGTCAAGCATGTTAGGGCTTATGGCAAGAAAAGTGGGTATGACACAGGTTTTTGATGATACAGGCAATCTTGTTCCGGTGACGGTGTTGCGTATCGACCCAAATGTGGTTATTGCTCAGAAGAATAAAGAAAAAGATGGGTATGACGCGGTTGTGCTCGGTGTAGATGATGAGAAAAAGAATTTGGTGACAAAACCTTATGCGGGTCAATTTCCTGAGAATATAACGCCGAAAAAACACCTCAAAGAGGTGCGCGATTTTGAAAAAGAAGTGGCTGTCGGCGATTCGTTAGGAGTCGAGCTTTTTGCGGACTGCCGGTATGTAGATGTTACTGGCGTCTCAAAAGGCAAAGGCTTCCAGGGTGTTATGAAACGATGGGGATTTGGAGGCGGACGCCGTTCTCACGGTTCCAAGTTCCACCGTGAGCCCGGCTCAACGGGTCAGTCGACCTATCCGGGCAAGACGTTCAAAAATGTAAAACTGCCGGGCCGGATGGGACGTGAAAAGACAACGGTGTTGAGTCAGAAGGTGATTAAAATTGACGCCGAAAAGCGGTTGCTGTTGATTCGTGGCGCCGTTCCGGGCGTTAACAAGAGGCTGGTGCTTGTCAGAGCGGCGGTGAAGCGGTAAGCGCATCGAAATGAGGAAGCAATGAACAGAACGGTATATTCAATAGAAGGCAAAGAAGTTCGGAGCGTTGAGTTGGACGATACGGTCTTCGGGCTTGTGGTAAATGAAGACAGCATTTGGTATGCGATAAACAATGAGCTTGCCAATAGACGGGTTGGTTGCGCGAGTACCAAAGATCGCGGAGAGGTTCATGGATCAAACGCGAAGCCCTATAAGCAAAAAGGAACCGGACGGGCGCGGCGCGGCGACAAAAAGTCGCCTGTTTTAGTAGGCGGCGGCATTGTTTTTGGACCAAAACCCAGAGATTATTCCTATGCAATACCAAAAAAGGCGAAGCGGCTCGCCCTTAAAAGCATTTTAAGCTTGAAAGCCCAGTCGGATATGATAAAAGTTGTTGAAGATTTTTCTGTCGTGTCGGGAAAGACGAGAGATTTGGTTAAAATCCTCAAAAATCTTGGTGGAGAAGAGCGGACGGTGATTGTATTGAAAGATGACGATCCGTTTGTGAAACGCGCGGCCGCGAATATACCGTGGCTTACGTACCTGTCATACAACAGACTTAACGCTCACGATCTTTTTTATGCGCGTTCTGTCATTGCGCTTGAAACTGCGGTGAAGAATCTCAACGATTTTTATGGGCGGAAAGAGAGGATTGAAGCATGATCGCATTTGAAAATATCCTTATTGAGCCTGTGCTTTCCGAAAAAGCGAACCTCTTGCGTGAAGAGGGAAAATATGTGTTTAAGGTTGATATGCGCGCGAACAAGTTGCAAATAAAAGAGGCTGTCGCTAAATTGTTTAATGTCCACCCTGTCTCCTGCAATGTCATGGTGGTGGGCGGCAAACCGAAACGGCAGCGCGGCAGGCCGGGCAGGACGGCGATGTGGAAAAAAGCGATTGTCCGTTTGCCGGCTGGTGAAAAAATCGGTCTGTTTGAAGGCGTGTAACGTGTAAGGTACAATAGGGAAGAAACATGGGTATTAAGACATATAAGCCTATAACTGCGGGGATGAGGCAGTTGATTGGGTTGGATTTTTCCGAACTCTCCCAGAATAACGCGCCTGAAAAATCGCTTACATCGGGGAAAAAGAGGTGCGCTGGACGCGACTCTTTTGGGCGTATCAGCGTCAGGCATAAAGGCGGCGGGCATAAACGGTTGTACCGCGACATTGACTTCAAGCGGGACAAGATCGGCGTTCCCGGTAAGGTCGCTACCATTGAGTACGATCCGAATCGTAGCGCCAACATCGCCCTTATTAAATATAAGGATGGTGAAAAACGCTATATTATCGCGCCGAAAGGTCTGACGGTCGGCTCTGTCGTACTAAGCGGACCCGGTTCGCCTATTGTTGAAGGCAACGCTCTTCCGCTTGAAAACATTCCGTTGGGTTTTACGGTTCACAATATTGAGCTTACGCTTGGCAAAGGAGGGCAGATGGTTCGCTCTGCGGGCGCGAGTGCGCTTGTGGCCGCAAAAGAAGGCGACTATGTTACGATCAAGTTGCCTTCCGGCGAGATGCGCATGGTGTTCAAGAAATGTTACGCCACCATCGGTACGGTTGGCAACGAAGACCACATGAACACCCAACTTGGCAAAGCGGGACGCAAACGATGGCTCGGCGTTCGTCCTACTGTCCGCGGCATGGCGATGAATCCGGTTGATCATCCGCACGGCGGCGGTGAAGGAAAGAGCAAGGGCATTCATCCGGTCACCCCGTGGGGGCAGCCGACTAAGGGCTATAAAACACGGAAAAAGCACAAGCCTTCATCACGGTTTATTGTAAGCCGCGGCAAGAAAAAGTAGGAGTAAAACGTGTCTAGGTCAATTAAGAAGGGCCCTTTTATTGAAAAGAGCCTTTATAAGAAAGTGTTGGAGATGAGCAAAGCCGGGAATAGAAAGATGATAAAGACTTATTCCCGTTGTTCTACGATCATCCCTGAAATGGTTGGCGGAACCATTTCCGTCTATAATGGCAAAGCGTGGATTCCAGTGTATATTACGGAAAACCTTGTCGGACATAAGCTGGGCGAATTCGCTCCCACACGAATTTTTCGGGGACACGCGGGATCTGATAAAAAGGCTGGCAAGTGATGGGCAAGCAGAAAAAAGAGCCGCTCAAGAGCGGGTATAAGGCGATCAGCAAGTATCTTATTGGTTCACCCTATAAGCTCCGGCCGGTAGCCGATCTTATCAGGCGCAAACCGTATCCCGAAGCTGTGTCCATTCTTGAGAACATGCCGCATAAAGGGGCGCGTCTTATCAGAAAAACGGTGAAGTCTGCGACTTCAAACGCGCTTTTTCAGAATAAGAAGCTTGAAGAAGAAATGCTCTATGTGAAAGAGATTCTTGTTGACGAGGGTCCGCGCCTCAAGAGAGTGTGGTTTCGAGCGAGAGGAAGGGCGGATATGCTTTTGAAAAGAATGTGTCATATCACGGTGGTTGTTGATGAAATTGAAAAGGCGGGAAATTAATGGGACAGAAAGTTAATCCGATAGGATTGCGCATCGGCATCAATAAAACGTGGTCTTCGCGTTGGTACGTTGATCCGAAAGAGTACGCCGGCGCCTTGCACGAAGATATTAAACTGCGCAAGTTGATCATGGATATGCCTGAAACCAAAGGCGCTGATATTGCGGAGCTTGAGATCATAAGGCATCCGCAACGAATTACGATCACGATCCATACATCCCGTCCAGGCGTCATTATCGGGGTGAAAGGCGCGAACATTGAAAAGATTGGCAATGATCTACAGAGGCATGTCGCCAAAAAAATACAGATCAAGATAAAAGAAGTCCGCAATGCGGAAAATAACGCCCAGATCGTAGCCCATAATATAGCCCGTCAATTAGTGGCGCGTTCTTCTTTCAGGAGAACCATGAAAAAGGCTATCAGCGACGCGATGAAAAAAGGCAACGCGCAAGGCATAAAGGTGAGGCTTTCGGGCAGACTCGGAGGCGCGGAAATGTCCCGTACCGAGGAAGCGAAAGAAGGGCGTATTCCGCTTCATACCTTGCGGGCGGATATTGATTATGGTTTTGCCGAAGCTCATACTACCTTTGGCGCTATAGGTGTGAAGGTGTGGATTTACAATGGCATGAAATATGGCAAAGAGCAAAAAGAAGATGCGGGCGCGCTTGTAAAAACAACAAGGCGTAGAGAGCGCGTTCCGCACAAGGAGAACTAGATGCTGAGTCCCAAACGTGTAAAATTCCGTAAAGTTCAGCGCGGCAGGATTCCAGGAGCGGCCACTCGCGGCAATCGCGTGGCGTTCGGTGATTATGGTCTTGTTGCGATGGAACCGAAGTGGATAACTAACAGGCAGATAGAGGCTGCGCGTATTGCGATGAACCGCCATATCAAACGCGGCGGCAAGTTGTGGATACGCATTTTTCCTGACAAGCCCTACACCAAGAAACCGGCTGAAACCCGTATGGGCAAAGGAAAAGGCGCCCCCGAATACTGGGTGGCGGTAGTTAAACCAGGCACTGTTATGTTTGAACTTGGCGGTGTTGACAAGGACCTTGCCGAACGGGCAATGGATTTGGCGAGCGCGAAACTTCCGATAAAAACAAAGTTTGCGGTTCGCGCCGATTATGAATTGGGCGTGTGAGGCGCATATGAAGAATTCTTTCAAAAATTTGACATTGCCCGAATTGAAGGCAAAATTGGACGAACTTAAAAAGAAGTATATGGAATTTCGTTTCCAGATGGTGATAGGACATGTGGATAACCCGCTTCAAAAGCGGATGTTTCGCCGGCAAATAGCGCGGCTTCATACCCTAATCCATCAACAGGAAAAGAAGGCGTAAGGAGCGGACCGTGGCGGAGCAGGAAATAAAAGCCAAGAGCGGCAAAAGGGAGTTTACGGGGGTTGTAAAAAGCGACAAAATGGATAAAACCATTGTGGTTGCTGTTGAAACAACTGCGTTGCATCCTCTGTACAAGAAATATGTAAAACGGACGAAAAAAGTGAAAGCCCATGATGAAAAGAACGAGGCGAAGATCGGCGATACCGTCCGTGTGGTAGAGTGCAGGCCCATCAGCAAAGAGAAATGCTGGCGTTTGGTCGAGATTGTAGAACACGTCAAATAAGGAAGAGGGAGAACAAATGGTACAAGTCGAAACTTTCCTGAATGTGGCGGACAATTCAGGCGCCAAACGGGCGCAGTGTATCAAGGTGCTTGGCGGTTCCAAACGGAGGTACGCCAGAATTGGTGATATTATTGTGGTTGCGGTGAAAGACGCGCTGCCTACTTCCGTCATCAAGAAGGGATCGGTGGAAAAGGCGGTTGTGGTGCGGGTTCATAAAGAGTACCGCCGTCCTGACGGTACGTACATCAGATTTGATGACAACGCATGTGTGATCATTGACGCGGCGTTGAATCCCAAGGGAAAGCGTATCTTTGGACCTGTGGCAAGGGAATTGCGTGAAAGAAATTTTATGAAGATCGTCTCTCTTGCGCCGGAAGTGCTGTGAGATCGGTAGGAGAAAGGTATGGCGGAAGTAATACGGCATAAATTTAAGTTGAAGAAAGAAGATACCGTTGAAATTATGACCGGTAAGGACAAGAAAAAGCGCGGGCGCATTCTCAAAATACTGCGTGACAAGGACCGGGTTGTGGTGGAGGGATTGAACATCGTTAAGAAAGCGCGAAAACGGCGCAATCAGCAGGATAGAGGCGGTATCATTGAAATTGAAGCTCCTCTCCACATTTCTAATATACAGATTATCTGTAAAAAATGCGGACCTACGCGGATTGGCATAAAGATCGACGGAGATAAAAAGATTCGTGTTTGCAAAAAATGTGGTGAGGCGTTGTAATGAGCGAGAAGAAAGAAACAAAAGCCGCATCAGCGGAAAAGAAAACAGAAGAAAAACAATCTGTTCCCGCTGAAGGCGGACAGAACTATGAACCCCGTCTCAAGAAAATATATCGTGAGCGGATTGCTCCTGATCTTTTCAAGGAATTGGGGTACAAGTCGGTGATGCAGGTTCCCAAACTTGAGAAGATCATCGTGAGCATGGGTGTAGGCGAGGCGCTCCAGAATAAGAAGTTGCTTGACGCGGCGATTGCGGATTTAAGCCTGATCACTGGCCAGAAAGCCGTAAAAACCAAAGCGCGGAAGAGCATCGCCAACTTCAAAATCCGCGCCGGACAGGAAATTGGGGTCAAGGTAACCTTGCGCGGGGCGATGATGTACGAGTTTTTCGACAGGCTCGTCAATGTAGCGTTGCCGCGTGTCAAAGACTTTCGCGGCGTGAATCAGAACGCTTTTGACGGTCATGGGAACTATGCGTTGGGTATCACCGAGCAGATTATCTTCCCTGAAATTGACTTTGACAAAATTGAGCGCGTAGCGGGGCTCAATATCGCTATTGTAACAACGGCGCGGACAGACGCTGAGGCGAAAGCCTTCCTTGCAAAGTTCGGCATGCCGTTCAGGAAGTAGGCGGAGGGTGTATGGCAAGAAAAGCTATGATCATAAAGGCGCTGAGAACGCCTAAGTATAAAACCAGAAAAGTAAACCGTTGCCGTATTTGCGGCAGGGCGCGCGGGTATCTCCGTAAATATGAGATGTGCCGTCTTTGCTTCCGTAAACTTGCAAGCGAAGGGCTTATTCCGGGCGTTACAAAATCGAGTTGGTAGGAGGGAAGCATGAGCATTTCTGATCCTGTGGCGGATATGTTGACCAAAATCCGCAATGCGGGAATGGCGACGCATGAAAAGGTAGATATCCCTTCCTCAAAGTTGAAGCTTGAAATCGTCAAGATACTTAAGACGGAAGGTTATATAAAGAATTTCAAGAAGGCCACTACGGCGGACAACATAAACGTCATCCGTATCTTCCTGAAATATGATGATGCGACTCAGCCCATCATTCACGGGCTTGAAAAAGTGTCGAAACCCGGACGCCGCGTGTACACCGGTTATAAGGATATGCCGCGGGTTTACAACGGATATGGTACATTGATCGTATCAACATCAATTGGAGTTACCACCGGAAAAAAGGCCGCCGAGAAAAAAGTGGGCGGAGAAATCATCTGTACCGTGTGGTAGGAGAGAAAGATGTCGCATATAGGCAAAATTCCGGTGAAAGTTCCGGTGGGCGTGAAAGTTTCCTTTAAAGATGATGTCATTTTTGTTGAAGGTCCCAAAGGAAAACTGACTCAAAAATACCACCCGGTGATCACTTTTGAGAACAAGGGCGGTGAAATAATTGTAAACCGCGTGAACGAGGAAAAGCAGACCAAGGCTTTTCACGGGTTGTATCGCAATCTGTTGAACAACATGGTAATCGGCGTTTCCGCAGGGTTTACCAAAGGTTTGATCGTTACAGGCGTCGGCTATAAAGTGGAGTCGCGGAATAACATTCTTGTTATGAGCCTTGGGTATTCCAATAGTATTTATGTATACATACCTGATGGGCTTAGCGTCGCTGTGGAGCAAGGCGGCAAGCTTGTGGTAAGCGGTATCGACAAGCAGGCTGTCGGCGAGTTCGCCGCCGAGATTCGGAAGTTGCGTGTTCCTGAACCGTATAAGGGCAAGGGCATCCGTTATGAGACCGAGCGTATCAAGCTCAAAGCCGGCAAGTCCGGCGTGAAGTAGGATAGGGTAAAAATATGTTGAAGAAAATGCTTGATAAAGACCGGAAACGGCTCAAAAGAAAGATTCATATACGGAAAACACTTTCCGGTACGCCCGAAAGACCGCGTATGACCGTTACACGGAGCAACCGCTATTTATCCATTCAGGTGGTTGACGATACAAAAGGGCATACGCTTGCGTCCGCTTCGACTATGGAGAAAGATCTGCGTGGTGTCAAGCCGAATACGGAAGGCGGAGCGCGGATCGGCGGGATCATAGGAAAACGGCTTCTTGACAAAGGTGTCAAGAGCGTTGTTTTTGACAGGAACGGGTATTTGTACCACGGAGTCGTGAAGGCTATGGCGGACGGCGCGCGGAAAGTCGGCGTACAATTCTAGGGGGTAAAATGGAACACGCAAGAGAGCGTTCCCATGAGGGCAAGGATCGGGATAGGGGACAGGAAAAAGAAAAAGAATTCCCCGTTTCCAAATTGGTAAAGCTGAATAGAACGGCGAAAGTTGTGAAGGGCGGACGTAGATTCTCATTTTCCGCGTTGACTGTTATTGGCGATAGAAAAGGTAGAGTTGGTTACGGTTTCGGCAAGGCGAATGATGTTTCCGAAGCGATCCGCAAGAGCGAAGAAAAAGCGCGGCATAATATTATTATGTTGCCCATCAAAAACGGTACCATTCCCCATGAAGTGCGCGGCGCGTTTAAAGCGTCGAGCGTTGTACTGAAACCGGCGTGTTCCGGCACCGGCATTATCGCCGGCGGGCCGGTGCGGGCTGTCATGGAGGCGGGTGGCGTTACAGACGTATTGAGCAAGTCCATCGGCGCATCAAGTCAGTACAATGTGCTCAAGGCGACGTTTGACTGTATCAGACAGATGATGGACGCAAAAACTGTGGCGCACAACCGCGGCAAGTCCATTTCGGAGTTATGGGGGTAATATGGCACGGATTAAGATTCGACTGACGCGCAGCGTCATTGGAACGCTTCCCAAGCAGAGGGCGACAGTGCGTTCACTTGGACTGCGGAAGATCGGTTCTGTGACGGAACAGGAAGACACTCCTGCCATTAAGGGAATGATCAGAGTTGTTTCTCATCTGGTAACCGTGGAGGAAGTGAAATAATGCACGATTTTAATTTACACGCTCCTGAAGGCGCGAATAGAAAGAAACGCATTGTCGGAAGAGGGCAGGGTTCCGGCAGAGGTACAACAGCGGGCAAAGGCAACAAAGGGCAGAAGTCCCGCTCCGGCGGCAAGACCTATGTGGGTTTTGAAGGAGGGCAGATGCCTTTGTACCGCAGACTCGCTCGCAGAGGCTTCTCAAATTATCCGTTTAAGAAGGAATTTCAGACGGTGAATCTTGACGAAATAGAAAAACGGTACGAAAATGGAGAAACGGTAAGTGTTGAAACCCTGAGGACAAAAAGGCTTGTTAAAGGAAAGTTGCCGGTAAAAGTGCTTGGAAATGGAGATCTTACAAAAAAACTCACCCTTACGGTTAAGGCGTTTTCAAATTCGGCGAAAGAGAAGATCGAAAAAGCGGGTGGTATGATTTCTGGCGCGGCAAGCGCCGGGCAAATCGCCGAATAAGAGGAAAGGTTACATGGCTAATCCATTGATTGGTATTTTCAGAGTCAAAGAATTAAGGGAGCGGATTTTTTTTACGTTTATTATGCTGGTGGTGTTTCGCATTGGAACCGTGCTTCCCGTGCCGGGGATCAACGTGCATGACTTGAACGTATATTTCCAATCTCAGCAAAACTCTGGAAACGCTTTTGTCGATTATCTTGATTTTTTTGCGGGTGGGGCGTTTTCAAACTTTTCGGTGTTTATGCTGGGCATTATGCCGTACATCTCAATGTCGATCATTATGCAACTTTTGCTTATTGTGTTTCCCAGCTTGAAAAAATTGTCCCAAGAAGAAGGCGGCAGGAAAAAGATACACATGTATCAGCGGTATGGCACCGTAGTGGTCTGTCTTATTCAGTCTTTTGCGGTAACCCAGTACGCCCAGAGCATCTCACGCTCTCCGAACATGGAACATCTGTTGATGTTGCCGCTCGTGCCTTTCTCTTTGTTGGCTATGCTGACGGTGACGGTCGGCACTCTGTTGTTGATGTGGATGGGCGAACAGATAACCAAGCGGGGAATCGGCAACGGCATCTCGCTCCTTATCTTCGCCGGCATCGTGGCGCGGCTTCCCCACGCCCTATGGCAGCTTGTCGCAATGGTTCGGAGCGGCGATCTTAATATCGTCTCCGTGATGGTGGTGTTTGTGATGTTTGTCGCAGTGGTGGCGCTCGTGGTGTTTGAACAGCAAGGACAGCGAAAGATTCCGGTGAACTACGCGAAACGGGTTGTGGGACGCAGAATGTATGGCGCTCAAAACACCTACATCCCGTTCAAGATCAATCCCTCCGGCGTAATTCCGGTGATTTTCGCTTCGTCAATTCTTACATTTCCTTTGCAGATCGCTTCCACGATTGGCGGAAATGTGCCGTGGCTTGCGGCTGTCTCACGGGTTTTGGCGCCGCACGGACTTTTGTATAATGTTCTGTATGTGTTGCTAATTATCTTTTTCGCGTATTTTTATACGCAGGTCAGCCTGAACCCGATAGAGATTGCCAAGAACATCAGAGAGAATGGCGGATCCATACCCGGCATCAGGGCGGAGCATATTGAGAAATATTTGACGAAAATCCTGAATCGCATTGTGTTGCCCGGATCCTTATATTTGGCGTTGATAGCGATTATTCCATCGCTGGTACAGTGGGCGTTTAATTTCCCATCTTCAATTTCCTATTTGATGGGCGGCACTTCCCTGCTGATCCTTGTTGGCGTTGATCTGGATACCATGAGCCAAGTTGAAAGTCTCTTGAAAATGCACAACCATGAAGGGTTGACGAAGCATGGCAGGCTGAGAGGCCGGAATTTGTAGCATTGCCTATAAACTTGGGGGACCGTCTCAAAATTGCCGCTTCATAGAGCGTGTTTTGGAACAACCTCTATTGACGAAACATATCGAATTGAGGATAATTGAATTTTAACGTACGTTGCGGGCGTATGAATAAAGAATTGAAAAGGGGAAATAAGGATGAAAGTCCGAACAAGTGTAAAACCTATATGCGATAAATGCAAGGTTATCAAGCGGAACGGCATAGTCCGTATCATTTGTGAAAATCCAAAGCATAAGCAAAAGCAGGGTTAGGAGTAAATATGGCACGTATTGCGGGGGTTGACCTTCCTAACAAACATGTAAACATCGCTTTAACCTATATCTTTGGGATCGGGAGAGCAAGCGCTGATGAAATTTGTGTCAAAACAAAAATGGATCCGAATCGCAAGATAAATGATCTTTCTCAAGAAGAATTGAACGAACTGAGGCAGATCATTGAGAATGATTATAAGGTGGAAGGACGTTTGCGCACCGAGATTGCGTTGAACATTAAACGCCTCATGGACATTGGGTGTTATCGTGGTCTTCGCCATAGAAAAGGGTTGCCGTTGCGCGGTCAGCGGACGAGAACAAATGCCCGTACCCGTAAAGGCAAAAAGAAAACTGTCGCCGGAAAGAAGAAATAGGATGTAACAATGCCACCGTATTGAGGTTTTGTTGTTACCATGCTAAAAAGACTGCTAAAAATCAAAATGGTTGGAAGTTCTTGGAGGAGATGTGGCTAATACGAAGAAAAGAAAAGAAAAGAGATCGGTGTATGAGGGGAACGTATATATTCAGGCTACGTTCAACAATACTATTGTTACTATTACGGATCTTATGGGAAATACCGTTTCATGGGCGAGTTCCGGTCAGCTTAAATTCAATGGCGCCAAAAAGTCAACGCCTTTTGCCGCCCAAGCGGTAACCAGAACGGCTGCGGAAAAAGCGTTGCAATCCGGACTGCGGGAAGTTCATGTGTATGTGAAAGGTCCCGGTATGGGGCGTGAATCCGCTGTTCGTGAGTTAGGCGTTTTGGGGATTAAGGTAAAATCCATCAATGATGTCACCCCGATTCCCCACAATGGTTGCAGACCCCGTAAGACACGGCGTATATAAGGAGAAACCATGGCGCGATATACAGGTCCTGTGTGCCGTTTATGCCGCACCGAGCAGAAGAAACTGATGCTCAAAGGCGACAGGTGCAAAAGTGATAAATGTCCGATCAATAAAAAACGGGCTGCTCCTGGAAAGGATCCGAAAGGTCGGGCGGGAAAACGTTCCGATTACGGCATTCAACTCCGCGAGAAACAGAAGCTCAAACGAATTTATGGAATGCAGGAGAAACAGTTCAAACTTTTCTTCGAGAGAGCGTTGCGTATGCCTGGGATTACCGGTGAGAATTTATTTGCCCTGCTTGAATGTCGTCTTGACAATGTGGTTTACCGCTTGCGTTTTGCGGTGAGCCGAAGTCAGGCGCGGCAACTTGTTCTGCACGGGCATGTTATGGTTAATGGAAAGCGGGTGAATATTCCTTCCTATCTGGTGAAGCGTGAAGATGAAATTGCCATTGAGGAAAAAAGCAAGAGCCTTTCGCTTGTGAAAGACGCATTGAAGGAATTTGGCAAGTCCGGAGTAATGCCGTGGTTGCGACTTGATCCTGACGCAATGAAGGGCATATTCCTGGCTGTTCCCCGCCGCAATGATATTACCGATCTTGCGGACATTAAAGAACAGATGATCGTTGAGTTGTATTCGAAATAAACCGTCGCGTATAATCGTGGGGCGCCGGATTTTTCGTGGAAAAACTTGGCGCTTAATAGGGAATTTATTGTACTGATATCTGTTGTCCTGACTTCAGCGGTGTAAAAGATCGCCAAGGGGTGTAGGCAACGGAAGCTGATGGAAGGACGTAGTCCTGAAGGCAGCTGGAGCGAGGGGAGCGGCGTAAAACAAACGCTCTGTTGCAATGTTCTAATGAATTTTGCTTTTACAATGCTCCCCTTCTATGAAAATGCAGAAAAGGAGACTCAATGGCCCGCAAAAATCTTCTTCAGGGATTTAAACGTCCAAAGGGAATAGCTTTTGAGCATAGCGAATTGAACCAAAACTATGGTAAATTTACCGTATCTCCATTTGAATCCGGCATGGGTGTGACGATGGGGAATACCTTGCGCCGGATACTTTTGTCTTCTATTCAAGGATATGCTATTTCCGCTATTAAGATAACATCGTATAATAGCGATGGAACGGCTCATACTATTTCCAGTGAATTTGAGAATATACCGAATATTGTGGAAGATACGCTGGAAGTTATCAATAATTTAAAGAAGATTCGCTTGAAACTGCCTGAAGATCAGGACTTGACTACGGTTTTGTATGAATGGAAAGGCGCCCGTGAGGTGACAAGCGATGATTTTGTGAAACCCGGCTTTGTTGAGGTGATGAGCGCCGGACAGCATGTGATGACGTTGATGGATAATGCGTCGCTTGAATTTGAGATTCAGATAGACTTGGGGCGGGGGTATGTACCATCCGAAGCGAATGAAGAAGCCATTGAAGAGATTGGGACGATTCCACTTGACGCTATTTATTCACCGGTAAAGAAGGTGAAGCATACGGTTGAACCGGTTCGTGTGGGACAGCGGAGCGATTACGACAAGCTGACGCTTGAGGTGTGGACGGATGGAACCGTTACACCGGATGATGCGGTGGCTGAAGCCGCGAAGATAGCGAAGGATCATTTCTCGGTATTCATCAATTTTGATGAAGGCGGTTTGATTGCCGACAATACGCCGGACGAAAATGACAGTTTGTTGCGTTCTATTCTTGACACAAAGATCGAAGAACTCGAATTGTCGGTGCGCTCCTATAATTGTCTTAAAGGGGCGGATATTAAAACCATCGGTGAATTGATTCAAAAAACCGAAGACGACTTGAATAAAGCGCGCAACTTTGGGAAAAAATCCTTGCAGGAAATTGTAGAAAAACTGAAGGAATGGAACTTGAGTCTGGGAACGACCGATTTCAGCAACTTGAAACATGTGATAAAGACCACATCAAAAAAGGAAGTGCAAGATGAAGCATAGAAGAGGATTTAATCCGCTTGAACGCAGGGCTGCCCATCGGAAAGCCATGATTCGGAATATGATAACTTCTCTGTTTAGGTATGAACGTATTAGAACAACCAAAGCCAAGGCTCTGGAAGTGAGACGCTTTGCGGAGAAATTGATTACCAGAGGAAAGATAGATTCGGTGCATAACCGCCGCATCGCCTCAAGCCGTTTGTTCGACGAGGCGGTGGTGGCGAAGCTGTTCACTGATATTGGTCCGCGTATGAAGGACAGAAATGGCGGTTACACCCGTGTTCTGAAACTCGGTGAGCGTGGTGGAGACGCGGCGGAAGTAGTTCTCCTTGAACTGGTCGATTATAAATTGGATACAAAGGAGACTTCTGACAAAAAAGCAAAAAAAGAAGAAAGGAAGACCGCGAGGAAAGAAAAAGTTGACGCCAAAGCTGGTCATGCGGAAAAGAAGGCTAACAAGGCGTAAGGAGGCTGGGTATGTCAAAAGCGCATAGAGGAAAAGGCTTGCAAGAATTGCCGAATCACGGAAGAGCGGAGTGTCCGCTTTGCAAGCGCGTCGTGAAGGTTTTATATGAAGAAAAAGGCGAGAATGATGCCAAGGTGAAAGTTTGCAAGGTTTGTAAAGCCGCGATAAAACACGGCAAGAAAAAGATAGCTGTTTCATAATCTGTGAATGCATGAATATGGATTTCTGATGACAAAGTCACAGTGAATCAGTGAAAATCCATGCAAAGAGTCTTTTTCGAGACGATGTAGATTTTTTGGGAAGATTGATGGGCACCGGCTTGGCGTATGGGAATTCGTTGGACTCTGTAAATAGCATTTGTCATTGGTCAAAAGGAGTTATATATGACTTTAAAGAATGTCGCGTCGTTGCCAAATCTTCCTTGGGAAGAGAAAAAAAGTGGGATTAGTCACAATTCCCCGTTATGGCGGTATTCCGGCAATCCGGTGATTCCACGTGATTTGACCGCTCGCTCGAACAGCATTTTCAATAGCGCGGTTGTACCTTTTAAGAGAGGTGATGGCACGCAGTTTGCAGGCGTGTTCCGTTGCGATGATACGGCGCGTCAAATGAATATCCACGTCGGTTTTAGCGATGACGGTTATAAATGGAAGATAACGGATCAGCCGATAGATTTTATTAGACCATCTGATCCCGATTTTCCCACTTCTGATTATAAATATGATCCACGGGTGGTGTTCGTAGAAGATCGTTACTACATCATTTGGTGCAATGGCTATCATGGCGCATGCATCGGTATGGGGTATACGTTTGATTTTGAAAAATTCTATCAGTTAGAAAACCCCCTCATGCAGTACAACCGGAACGGCGTACTCTTTCCCCGCAAAATAAACGGGAATTTCGCTTTGCTCAGCCGTCCAAGTGATTCCGGACATACGCCGTTTGGTGACATTGTGTATTCGGAAAGTCCGGACCTTACCTTCTGGGGCAAACATCGGCATGTTATGTCGCCATCAGACGGTTGGCAGAGCACCAAGATAGGCGCGGGTCCCGCTCCGATTGAAACGAGCGAAGGCTGGTTGCTTTTTTATCACGGCGTCTTAACAAGTTGCAATGGTTTTGTGTATGCGTTTAGCGCATGTCTGCTTGATGCTGATAAACCGTGGAAGGTAATAGCCCGCCCGAAACCCTACCTCATCACGCCGCAAGAAATTTACGAATGTGTGGGTGATGTGCCTAACGTCGCCTTCCCTTGCGCGGCTCTTGTTGATGGAGCTACGAATCGAATCGCTCTATACTACGGTTGCGCGGATACGGTTACGGGGTTGATTTTTGGCAAGGTTGATGAGATCATTGATTGGATTAAACAGAACAAGAGATAGGCGAGATAACTATCACTGGTTGTGACGCGGTATGTTGCGGCATAGATGCTGATTGCATTTATGGTATGGCGTTAAAAATTGTTGGGCAAATTTCTTCAAGTGTAAAGCGACCTCGCAGCCGGAGCGTTAGGCGCTATTTTTATATGAGGTTGTTCTGAAATTTTTGGACCAGCCTCATTAGATTTAACGGAAAAATTGGGCTTTGACTGATTTTTCCAAGAGAGTTGACAAGATATGAAAAATATAGCCCTCATACAGTGGGTAAATGAACTGTCCCATGAATTAAAGGGAAATATTCTGCCGTTTTGGCTGAAATACGCGCGTGATACCGAAAGCGGAGGCTTTTACGGCAATTTGAACAACAACAATGCCGGCGATGCGAGGTGTTCCCGTTCTGTTGTAATGGTGTCCCGTCATCTCTGGACGTACAGCGCCGCCGCGCGGTTTTTGAAAGAGCCGATGTTGCTTGCCGGCGCGGATTATGCGTACGCCTATTTGTGTAAAACTTTTTTTGACAAGCGGCATGGCGGAGTGTATTGGACTGTGGCTCAAGACGGCAAGCCGGTGGACAGCCGGAAGCAAATTTACGGCGAGGCGTTTGCCATTTATGGACTTTCCGAATTTGCTTCCGCTGTGGCTGAATTTCGGAGCAAGGATGTTGCGGAGACGATATTGGACGCCGCTCTTGCCATTTTCGACCTACTGGAAACCCATGCGCGGGATCATCAACTCAAGGGCTATTGCGAAGCCTTGGGCGTAGACTGGTCTGTTATTGCGGATACAAAATTGTCGTCTGTTGATATTGACTGTGACAAGTCCATGAATACAAATCTGCATGTTATGGAAGCGTGGACAAGTCTGTTGCGCGTTGTGAAATTGTTGCGTCCCCAATGCGCCGTCTTGCGCGACACGGTGCGTTCTTCCCTGGAAAGCCTTGTCACCGCAACGGCCGAACATATTTTTGGAGCGGATTGTCATCTCGATCTGTTTTTTACCAAGGATTGGTCGGCGATGACCGATGTCATCTCTTTTGGGCATGATATTGAGGCGAGCTGGTTGCTCTGGGAGGCTGTTGAAGAAACAGGGAACAAACAGCTTTGTGAGAAAATCAAGCCGCTTGTACTGAAAGTTGCGGACGTAACGCTTCTGGAAGGCTTTGACTCCACAACAGGATCTCTGGAAAATGAAATTCACGACAAGGCGAAAAACCCTCCGTCTGAACACCGCGACCGCACCCGCATCTGGTGGTGCCAGGCTGAAGCTATGGTTGGATTTTTTAACGCCTACCAGCTTTCAAAAGACGAGAAATTTCTTGACGCTTCTTACCGTCAATGGCTGTGGATAAAAAGATGCCAAAGGGATGCGCAAGCTGGCGAGTGGTTCTGGGCGGTTTCTCCCCAGGGAGCGCCGGATTATAGCCAACCTAAAGGCGGCAATTGGAAGACGCCTTATCATAATGCGCGCAGTTGTATGGAACTGTTGCGGCGTTTATCGGAGGTTCACATGATGGAACGGTTCGAGCGAAGGGTTAATCAGCTTAAAGCTGAACAGTACGCCTTGATTTCCCGAAAGAATATCCCCAACTACGCCGATGGATCGGGAAGTCCGGGAAACGGCGTCTTTACGCGGTACAAGCATCCGGTTATTACGGCGGATCATACGCCCCTTTTCTGGCGTTATGATTTTGATCCCCAGACAAATCCTTATCTGATGGAACGCATGGGGATCAACGCCGCTTTCAACGCAGGGGCCATAAAACTTGACGGACGGTACTGTCTTGTAGTGCGCGTTGAAGGAGCGGATCGCAAGAGCTTCTTCGCCGTTGCGGAAAGTCCCAACGGCGTTGACAACTTCGTGTTTCACGATTATCCGATTCTGCTTGATCAAGGCGTTGATCCTGATGTGAATGTTTACGATATGCGTTTAACCCGCCATGAAGATGGCTGGATATACGGCATTTTCTGCTCGGAACGGAAAGACCCTAATGCGCCAAAGGGTGACGCCTCAAGCGCAACTGCCAGCGCGGGCATTGTCTGCACCAAGGATCTGAAAACATGGCGGCGTCTGCCCGATCTTAAAACCGCGTCTCCGCAACAACGAAATGTCGCGCTTCACCCAGAATTTGTGAACGGCAAGTACCTGTTTTATACCCGCCCGCAAGATGGGTTTATTGAAACTGGTTCAGGCGGCGGCATTTGCACCGGTTTTTCGGAAACGATGGAGAACGCTGCGGTGAAAGAAGAGGTCATCTTCGACGAAAAAATATACCACACCATCAAAGAAGTGAAAAACGGCATGGGCGCTGTTCCAATTAAGACGAGCAAGGGATGGCTCCACATTGCGCATGGCGTACGCAATACGGCGGCCGGACTTAGGTATGTGATTTATGCGTTTGTCGCCGCTTTGGACAATCCCCGCAAGGTCATAGCGACTCCCGGCGGTTACCTGATTGCGCCGCAGGGTGAAGAGCGGGTAGGGGACGTGTCCAATGTCGTGTTTACCAACGGCGCCATTGCGGATGAGAATGGGCGGCTTTTGATCTACTACGCCTCGTCCGACACCCGTTTGCATGTTGCGGAAACCAGCGTTGACCAACTGTTGGATTACTGTTTCAATACACCCGTTGATCCGCTTGCATCCCACGATTCGGTACGGCAACGGATAGCGCTGATCAAGAAAAATCTGGGGCGATAGGAAAAAAGAAAACGAAAAGAAAACGGGTTTTGAAATGCCGTGGCATCCCGCCTGCATTTCACCCGTTCCCGCCCGTTTCGTGTTCAGCTTTTGCTCTGCCTCTGGAAGGCTTCAATTTCCTCTGGTGAAAGCGCACGGGATGCGCCTTCCACGAGGTTGCCGAGCGATACGTTTCCAATGCGAATACGCCGCAAGACCACGGGATGTAGATGAAAATAAGAAAAAACGCGGCGTATTTCCCGGTTTTTTCCTTCTATTAATACCACCTGTATTGCTTTTTTGCCGATACGGGTGATTTTTTTTGCCTGATAGATTATGCCTTCTATAATAACGCCGCGCAGGAAATCGTCAATGACCGTATCGGGAATAGGTCCCGACGCTGCTATGAGGTACTCTTTTTCGATATTTGCAGAAGGATGGCTGATTTTTGCGGCAAAATCCCCGTCATTAGTGAAGATGATAAGACCGGAGGAGCGGTAATCAAGGCGCCCGACATTGTAAAGACGCGCTTCAATGCGGGCAGGAAGAAGGTCTTTTGCAAGCCGCCTGCCCTGGGGGTCTGATGAACTGCAAATATATTCAGGCGGCTTGTTGAGAAGGAGATAGAGAAAGTTGGTCTGAATGACAACCGGAACCTCGTCGAGGCGCACCGTGTCACCCACGCCGACTTTTGTTCCCAAGACGGAAATGGTTGCTCCATTCACGGAAACCCGCCCGTCTGTGATGAGTTTTTCGGCGGCCCTGCGGGAGGCGACTCCCGCGCGGGCGAGGTAGGCTTGCAAACGAATTGACGACATACGGATAGTTTACTGTATTAGCCGCGCTGATGCAAGTATTCTGTCGATCATTGTCCTGTTTTTGTCGATGAAGTCCTTGTAGCTGTTGATTTGGAGAACATAATAGCGGGCGCCTTTTGGATAAAAAAGCATTATCATTTTATTATATTCCGCGTTTATAATCGACAAAGTTAAATTCTAGAATAATCACCGCATAAATCTCCGCGACATGCGCCTCTTGCGTATCAATCATTTTTGACATAATAACGGCGTCTTTTGAAATGGCGTCTTCTATATAATAATACTTTTCCAACAAACCGTTGTTCTGCCAATTATTCGGCGCTTCTATGCTGAGTTTGCCTATTTCAAGTTTCTGAATTTTTACGGGCTTGATGGCTTTCATGGGTCTGTTTTTAAATTCAGGATATTTTGTGAAATTTAGCGCCGGTCCAAGATTGTCTTCTTATTCAAAACAGCGCCGTCAAAACCGGATTTTGTCGCGATATACGCGGCGGGCAATTTTTTGTTTTGTCCTGCGGCTGTGTAAATGAACAGTCTGTCCAAATACGCTTTGAGTTTATCACACTATTTCTATTTCTCGCCTCCGTCACGGGCTGTTTCGATTATCTCAATGTTCGGGATAAAATATTTTGTGATTCTTTCCACACCAAGAGTCTCTTTTGTTTCAGCGTAACTGTACAACCTGACAAAATACTTTTCATCGCCCGCGTTTACAATGCTCAATAATTCATTGTCCGCCGTTTTGTACATGACGTACATTCCCGTAAAATCATTAAACTCCAAAAATGTTGTTTGAGCGAAAATGGACGCCGCCATTTTAAAGCAGAATACGATGAAGATAGACATTCTGTTTTTCATTTTTTGCCTCCAAATGCATTTCTATTGATTATGAGAGTTCATCTTATTTCATCCCTTTGGCTTACGTCCTATGATGCCATCGTTTTCAGAAATAAATTTTGCATATCTTCCACAACTATAAAACAGCCGTCGGAAACCTGATAGGTTAAGCTATGGATAAACCACGCCCCGCCCGTATCTCCACCCAGTCTATTTTTGTTGATAAAGTCTCCGTCAAGACTTGCCGCGTTGTGTATCAACACCGGATATTCGCTGTTCATGCTGATCATTTGTATATGATGTTTTGGCGGCCCGGATAAGGGCTTTGCGAAGCAAAGACCAGGTCCGACAAAATGTGGCGGAGGTTTTGCGTGGGAATGAGCGTAGCGATTGACCTAGCAAAACCGCAGTCCGAGCCGCCTACTGGCGGCGAAGCGTAAACGGTCCTGTTATGTGCAGTTTGCGCCTTCTTTATATGTCTTCCTCTATAAATTCTTTTATCTTTTCCAGTATTATCTTTAATTGTTCTATGTCCTTTATAGTATCATTTATTTCCAATGAATGATCCGCGTTCATTAACTCGTATGTTTTTATGTTATTTTTGTTATATATCTCAGTTAAATTTTTTGCATTATAGCATTTGTCCTGAAAGCTTCCTATTATCAGAATCTTATTTTCCATGCTTTTTATTTTGTTGATTATATCCTCCCATTCCATCCACGGCGTCAAAAATATTATGATTGATTTATTTCTTATTTGCTCATCTCTTAAACACCGGATTATTGCCGTTGTTCCCAATGACTTTCCAATAAATATTATTTTAGTATAATGTTTTTGTATTTCTAATATTTTATTTATTCCCTTGGGGTTTAATACCCCGCCTCTCTGGGGCGGTTAAAACTGGGGGTGTGGGGGATTTGTTCCCCCGCATACGCGAAGATTTGAAGGTGAAATCTTCAATACCCCGCCCCT